>JBJDZD010000099.1:0-8404 GCA_051867815.1 Eubacteriales bacterium
GGGTGAACGATTTATGGTACTCTCGCCCGTCGTAAGGGCAAAGAAGGGTATGCACGAAAAGGTGCTTGCCGATGCAAAGAGATCCGGCTATACACGCGTCCGCATCGACGGCAGTCTTTACGATCTTGACGAGGACATCAAGCTCGATAAGAATCTCCGCCATTCCATTGAGGTGGTCGTCGACCGCCTTGTAATGCGTGAGGGCATTCGCTCGCGACTTTCGGATTCGGTAGAGACCGCGCTCTCACTTGCCGAGGGCAGACTGCTTATCGTTACCGTTCCCCGTGACGAGAGCGAGCCGAGGGAGCTTGAGTTCTCGCAGGCGTATGCCTGCGAGGAGCACGGCATCTCCTTTGGTGAGCTTGAGCCGCGCATGTTCTCGTTCAATAATCCCCAGGGCGCATGCCCCGCCTGTTCCGGTCTCGGCGTAACGCGCCGCATCTCACCCGAGAAGATAATCCCCGACCTTTCGCTGTCTCTCTCGCAGGGAGCGGTAGCCGTCAACGGCTTCAAGACCCTCGTTGAGGAAAGCTGGAACGGTCCTCTCGTTCTTGCCGTTGCCAAAAAATACGGCTTCGACCTGGACACGCCCCTTTCCGAATACACCGATGAGCAGATGAATATCCTCCTCTACGGCACGGGCGACGAAAAATTCCACGTCATACGCTATTTCGGCAAGGAAGCCCACGAGCGCGATGCGAAATTTGAGGGCATCATCCCGATAATCGAGCAGAGGATGCAATACGGCGGAATGGAATCCTATTATGAAGATTTCGTCGAGGAGATACCCTGCGCCAGGTGCGGTGGCAGAAGGCTTAACGAAATGTCGCTTGCCGTAACGGTCGGCGGACTTGCCATCGACGAATTCTGCGATCTCTCCGTTGCAAACGCGCTTGAGTTGATGAACGGTGACACCCTTGCCCTCACACCGAGCGAGGAAAAGATATCCAAGGAAATACTTAAGGAGATACGCGCGCGCCTCTCCTTCCTCGTCAGCGTCGGTCTTGACTATCTTACGCTTTCGCGCCGTGCCGGAACGCTTTCGGGCGGTGAAGCGCAGAGAATAAGGCTTGCAACGCAGATAGGCTCGTCCCTCGTCGGCGTGCTTTACGTTCTTGACGAGCCGAGCATCGGACTGCATCAGCGCGACAGCGAACGCCTCATCAACACGCTTTGCAGACTGCGCGACCTCGGCAACACCGTCATCGTCGTTGAGCATGACGAGGAGATGATGAAGCGTGCGGACTTTATCGTGGATATCGGCCCGGGTGCCGGAGTTCACGGCGGTCAAGTTGTTGCCGCAGGCACTCCGGAGGAGGTCATGAGGAATGAAAATTCGCTCACGGGAGCGTATCTTTCGGGCAGAAAATTCATTCCCGTTCCCGAAACGCGCCGCCCCGGAAACGGCAAATTCCTTTCCGTCCGCGGTGCAGAGGTAAACAACCTCAAAAAAGTCAACGTTGATATCCCCCTCGGATGCTTCGTTTGTGTGACCGGCGTTTCCGGCTCGGGTAAATCGTCGCTCGTGAACGGCGTGATTGATCCCGTCCTTCTTACCAAGCTCAACGGCGCGCGCCGCAAGGCGGGCAAGCACATATCCGTTGAGGGCATCGAGTATCTTGACAAGGTCATTGATATCGACCAAAGCCCCATCGGGCGCACGCCCCGTTCAAACCCGGCAACGTATACGGGTCTGTTTAACGAAATACGCTCGCTGTTTGCAAAGACGCCGGACGCCATAGCTCGCGGCTACGGGCCGGGAAGGTTCTCCTTCAATGTCAAGGGCGGACGCTGTGAAGCTTGCGGCGGTGACGGCGTCAAGTGTATAGAAATGCATTTTCTTCCGGACGTTTACGTCACCTGCGACGTATGTAAGGGCCATAAATACAACCGCGACACTCTTGAGGTCAAATATAAGGGAAAGAATATTTACGAAGTGCTTGAAATGACCGTGGAGGAGGGCCTTGTGTTCTTCGACAGCATCCCGAAGATACGCAAGTATCTCGCCACACTCTGCGACGTCGGACTCGGCTATATCAAGATAGGTCAATCCTCAACCACCATTTCGGGCGGTGAAGCGCAGAGAGTCAAGCTTGCCACGGAGCTTGCGCGCCGCGGCACGGGTAAGACCATGTACATCCTTGACGAGCCGACCACGGGTCTGCACACCGACGATGTCTCGCGCCTTCTGGGTGTCCTGAACCGCCTTGTCGATGCCGGCAATACCGTTCTCGTCATCGAGCATAATCCCGAGGTCATCAAGTGCGCCGACTACATCATCGACCTCGGCCCCGAGGGCGGAGACGGCGGAGGAACCGTCGTGGCAACGGGAACGCCTGAAGAAGTCGCAAAGGTCGAGGCATCCTATACGGGCAAGTTCCTAAGAGCATCACTCAATTTATGATATCACAAAGCCAAAATAACGGAGCTGCCTGCGCATCTCCGTTGTTTTGGCTCTTTGCCGCAAGCTCCCAAGGCAAACGACATGCCGCAAGATTCCATGTATTTGTTGAATATGCACAAAATATGCATATATTCACATGATTATGCATAAAAAATGAAAAAAATTCAAAAAAATCCGAAAAAATTTCAAAAAAGGGGTTGACAAATGAATAATTATGCGTTATAATATGCATCATCAACCAACAACCGAAAGGAAACAAAAAATCATGAAAAAAATCATCAGCTTCGCAATGGCAGCTCTTATGCTCCTCTCCCTCTTTGCATTCACCTCTTGCTCCAAGACCGATACGTCAGTTAAGGTTATCGATATCGCCCTCACCTCCGAGGAATACGCGTTCGCAGTCAAAAAGGGTGACGCAGATCTTCTTGCATCCCTCAACGCATTCCTTAAGACCATTAAGGAAAACGGCGAATTTGAAAAGGTTCTCGAAAAGTACTTCGGCTCCGGCACACCCGGCGCAGTCGTTTCCGCAACCAAGGACGAGTCCAAGGATCAGATCGTCGTAGCTACCAATGCCGCATTCGCTCCCTTTGAATATAAGGAAGGCGAGAACTACTACGGTGTTGACATGGAGATCATGAAGATGTACGCAGACTCCGTCGGCAAGGAATTGGTAATCGACAACATGGACTTCGATGCGGTTTGCACCTCCGTCGGTCAGGGCAAGTGCGATATCGCAGCCGCAGGCCTTACAGTCAACGAGAAGAGAAAAGAAATCGTTGACTTTACCGATTCTTACTACAATGCATCTCAGATGCTCGTCGTTATGGCTTCCGATATCACCTTTGATGAGTGCAAGACCGCAGAGGATGTAGAAAAGATTCTCAACGGCTTCGACGCAAGCACCAAGTGCGGCGCTCAGGCAGGTACCACCGGTTCCTTCTACGCTAAGGGCGATGAGGATTGGGGCTTTGCGGGCTTCAAGTTCACTACAAGCGACTACAACAATGCAGGTCTTGCAATTAAGGACATGCAGAACGGCAACATAAACTTCGTCATCATCGACGAAGCACCTGCCAAAAAGCTCGTCGAAACATTCAACGCAGACTGAAAATTTACCGGAGGGGATGCCGGAAAACGGCACCCCTCGGTCTTTTCGCAGAAAGGATTATTAACATATGAATTGGGGCAAAAGCTTCGATGTCTTTTGGAAGATCTTTACGGAGCAGGGCGGATATAAGGTCTTTTTGAAGGGACTTCAGACGACGATGCTGATCGCCGTCCTCGGCCTGCTTATCGGTATTGCGGTCGGTACCGTGATTGCAACCGTCAAAGTGCTTCCCACGTATAAAAAAACGGTCAGATTTTTGCAGAAGATCTGCGATTTTTACATTGCCGCGTTCAGAGGAACTCCCATAGTCGTGCAGCTTCTCCTTGCGTATTACGTAATTCCCGATATTATCGGGGTGAATTGGTCGAACGTCAACGTCTGCATTGCCATATTCGGCCTTAACAGCGGCGCGTACGTTTCCGAGATCATGCGCTCCGGTATCCTTTCCGTCGATCCCGGCCAAATGGAGGCGGGACGCGCTCTCGGACTCAGCTACGCCGTCACCATGATAAAGATCGTGGTGCCGCAGGCGATCAAGAACATTCTTCCCACACTCGGAAACGAATTCATCTCGCTGATAAAGGAGACCTCCATCGTCAGCTTCGTCGGCGCTACGGACATTTGCAAATCCTTCAGAGAAATAGGCGACGCGACATACGAATACGTCGTTCCGTATCTTTTCATGGCAATCGTTTACGTAATTATCGTCCTCATTCTTACGCTGCTTATCAAGCTCCTTGAGGCGTGGCTGCGCAGAAGCGAAAAGTAAAGGAGAAAAACGAAATGAATAAGAATAATGCAAACGATCTTATCGTCGTTGAAAACCTCCAAAAGACCTATGAGGGTAAGAAGAAAAAGACCGTCCATGCGCTGAACGGCGTTGACAATATCATTCATCAGGGTGAAAAGGTCGTTATAATCGGCCCCTCGGGATGCGGAAAAAGCACCTTCCTTCGTTGCCTTAACTGCATGGAGGACCCCACGGGCGGTGCGATATATTTTGACGGCGAGAACATTGCCGATTTCAAAGTCGATATCAACAAGCACCGCGAGAATATCGGCATGGTTTTCCAGCAGTTCAACCTTTTCGCAAATAAGACGGTTATCGAGAACATCATGCTCGCCCCCGTCTATCTCAAGACCAAGAAGGCAGGCGGTGTTTTTGCCAAGTCCGCGGTCAAAAAGCAAATAAAGTCTGAGGCGCGCGAGCAGGCGCTCGACCTGCTTGACCGCATCGGACTTAAGGATAAAGCAAATGTTTATCCCTCCCAGCTTTCGGGCGGACAGAAACAGCGCGTTGCCATAGTCCGCGCGCTTGCTATGAACCCCAAGGTCATGCTCTTTGACGAGCCGACCTCTGCACTCGACCCCGAAATGGTCGGTGAGGTGCTTGAGCTTATGAAGCAGCTTGCAAACGACGGAATGACCATGGTCGTGGTTACCCACGAGATGGGCTTTGCACGCGAGGTCGCGGATCGTGTCATCTTTATGTGTGACGGTAAGATCGCGGAGGAGGGAACGCCCGAAGAGATCTTCGGCAACCCGCAGAATCCGAGAACAAAGCAGTTCCTCGACAGCATTCTTTAATGTCATACGCACCGTTTCACCCTAAACGGTGCGTATTTATTTATTATTTACAATATCTATATTGACAAAGCTTGAGTTGTAATTTATAATAGTAAAGCATTTTTTAGAGGAGGACTGTACTTTGCCTCGCTTTTTTGTTAGTAAAGAAAACATTGATGAAGCATCACAAACGATTTACGTACTCGGGGAGGATGCGTTCCATATCGCGCGCTCCCTGCGCATGGCGGTCGGTGACGCGCTCACCGTTTGCGACGGGGAAGGCAGGGACTATGAGTGTGCCCTGACCAAGATTCGCGACAGCGAAGTGATCTGCGAGATAAACGCCGCATTGGACTGCCCGGCGGAGCCGCCGTATAAGGCGACCGTCTATCAGGCTCTCGTTAAGGGTGACCGTCTTGATACGACCATCCAAAAGTCCGTTGAGTTCGGTGCTTGCCGCATTGTTCCTTTCGAGTCATCCCGTTGCATAGTTCGCCTGAAGAACGAAAAGGATGGTGCAAAGACCGTGCGCCGTCGCCGTATAGCGACTGAGGCAGCTAAGCAATGCGGACGCGGCATCATCCCGGAGGTTGCCGAGCCACTCGAGTTCAAGGCAATGCTTGCCGAAGCGGTAAGGAGCGACCTTACTGTTTTCTGCTACGAAAAGGAGGGCGAAAACATGCTCGGCGCGGCGCTCTCTGCACTAAAAACAGAGCCTCCGAAAACGGTTTCCGTTATCGTCGGTCCCGAGGGCGGCTTCTCGCCGGAGGAGGCAGAGGCGGCAAAGGAAGCCGGCATCCGCGTCTTCGGCCTTGGAAAACGCATCCTACGCACGGAGAGCGCGGCGGCGTTCGTTCTTGCCTGTCTTTCGTCCGAATTTGAGCTTAGGTGACTCCGTTTGTGCGGTTTTTTGCGCTCTTTGGGCTTTGTTTATGAATTATTTACAAAAACAAGTGTCCTAAATTAGAAGAAATAATCAAAAACCTATTGAAATTTTACAAAAAATGATGTAAAATATAGTACAGTATATACAAAATTACAACAAATTCATTTATACTGCTTCTTGGCAGAAAGGATAGGATCAAATTAGGATGTCTAACAGATTGTTTCAAGGCGTAATTCATCAGATGAAGGATACCGTCGATCGTACCATTGGAGTTCTTGACGAGAACGGAGTTATCATCTCCTGCTCTGAGCTTGTAAAGATCGGAGAGTCAAGAGCCGGCGCGCGCGACAGCATGCTTTTTTCTTCCACAATGGAATCTTATTGCAAGGGCGGCTATACATATCGCCCGATAGGCTACGGCGTAAAGACTGAATATGTCGTTTTCGTTGAGGGCGAGGATAAGATGGCGGACGTGCTTTCAAAGATGCTTGCCGTATCTCTTTCCAATATCAAAAACCTCTACGACGAGAAATATGACAAACGTTCTTTCATCAAAAATATAATCCTCGATAACATTCTGCCGAGCGATATTTACATCAAGGCAAAGGAGCTTCATTTCAATACCGATGAGCCTCGCGTGGTGTTCCTTGTCAAATTCCACGGCAAGGCGGACATGCTTCCCTACGAGATGCTTCAGAATATGTTCCCCGATAAGACCCACGAGTACATCATCAGCGTCGGAGAGCGCGATATCGTCCTTGTTAAGGACGTAAAGCCCGGTACCGAGGCCCGCGATATGGAAAAGATCGCGCAAAAGATCGCGGATACCCTCTACACCGAGTTCTATACCAAGGTGACCATCGGTATCTCCACTGTCGTTGAGTCTATCAAGGATCTTGCCGGCGCGTATAAAGAGGCTCAGGTTGCAATCGAGGTCGGTAAGGTATTTGAAACCGAAAAGAACATTATCAGCTATGAGAACCTCGGCATAGGCAGACTTATCTATCAGCTTCCCACCACACTCTGCGAGATGTTCTTGCAGGAGGTATTCAAGAAGGGAAGCCTTGAGTCCCTCGACCAGGAAACTCTCATGACCATTCAGTGCTTCTTTGAGAACAACCTCAACGTTTCGGAAACATCCCGCAAGCTTTTCGTACACCGCAATACCCTCGTTTACAGACTTGAAAAGATCCGCAAGCTGACCGGACTTGATCTGCGCGAGCTTGAACATGCGATCACCTTCAAGGTCGCTCTCATGGTTAAGAAATACATGTCTACAAAGGGACTTAAGTATTGATTCAATGATCGAATTCGTAAATGTAACCAAGGAATATAACGACAACGTTGCTCTCGAACGGGTGAATTTCACCATTGAGGACGGCGAGTTCGTTTTCATCGTCGGCCATTGCGGAGCCGGAAAGACCACGCTCACAAAGCTTCTGCTTCGTGAGGAGAAAGTCACCGAGGGCAGAATACTCGTTGACGGCATCGACGTGACCGCACTTCCGGACCGCATGATTCCCGGATATCGACGCAAGATCGGCATGGTGTTCCAGGATTTCCGACTGTTTCCGGATAAGACCGCATACGAGAACATTGCCTGCATAATGCGCGCCGTCGGTACTCCGGGCAAGGAGATACGTTCGCGCGTTCCGGCGTTGCTCAAAACGGTTTCAATGGCGGACAAGGCAAAGCATTTCCCCCGTGAGCTTTCGGGCGGAGAACAGCAGAGAATAGCGCTGGCGCGTGCCATTGCCAATAATCCAGACATCATTATCGCAGATGAGCCGACGGGAAACATCGATCGTAAAATGAGCGTTGATATAATGAACATGCTCGTAAGGATGAACACCCTGCTCGGAAAGACCGTTATTGTCGTAACGCACGAGCTTGACCTCGTAAAGCAATTCGGTCATCGGGTCATCACGCTGGACGAAGGTCATCTCGGCTCGGATGTGGATATTACGTCCGATTGCAAGGAGAAGGGAGAGCAGGATGAGCAGTAACAAATCGCGCCGTTTTTACAATCCCTTCTATATAGTTTTCGATGCATTCCGCAATCTTTGGCGTCACAGAGCCACGGGAATCGCGTCGGTGCTGGTGCTAACCTCGTGCCTGATACTTCTCGGCGCGTTCGGGCTTCTTATCAGGAATATCGATGTCAACGTTGAAAAGCTCGGTCTGCTCAATGAGATCGTAGTTTTCGTTGATTACGATACCACCCCCGAAGAGCTTCAGATAATAACGGAGGATATCAAGGCGCTCGATAACGTCACGTACGTTAAGTACATATCTAAAGAGGAAGGCTTTGAGTCGATGAAGGATACCTATCCCGACTATGAGGAGCTGTTTGACGATATCGCCGAAAGCGGCGACAACCCCCTCCCGGATTCCTTTATCGTAAGCTATAAAGACACCGCAGGCGCAAACAAGCTCG
>JBJDZD010000100.1:0-37790 GCA_051867815.1 Eubacteriales bacterium
GTTGTACTCATTTATCTACACACTTCGTTATGAATACAGGTGCAAGGACGATATCGTAATTTACTCTGGCTATACAGCCGCAGAATGTGATAAAAACGGTTGGGTGCAGAAGCTTTCTCCGCTTGGAAACATTGTAATCAAGTTTGGTCGCTTTGTTCCAAACCAAAAGCCACATTATGATGGAACGCTTGGTATAAACCTTGCAAGCGACAACCAACACGCAGTAAAGTTTAACCCAATTTAATATAGGGTGATAGATATGGCATACTCACAGCAAAAAATGTTAAAAACAATTTATAACGATGTTCAAACATATAATATCCATTCAATAAATAAATTGACAATTTCCGAACATGATGGATTGGTTGATATTTATACTGGATCACATTTGCAATCTAAAAACCTAACAATTCCACAAGCAAGTTTTATTGTAATGGGTATGTTGATTGAACAAATGCAGAATATGAAGATAAAGTATTCCTAAAATACAATATAAAACTGTTATTTCATAATGAAAGGAGTTCTTATTTATTATGAAAAGATTTATCGGAATTTTTTTAGCTATGCTTTTCGTGATGACTTTAATGGGTTGTCAAAAAGTAAATGCTCCAACTATTGATATTACAGAGCCACCGTCAACAGGAACTTCTTTACCTGAAGAACGCACTGAGGAATATGAATCAGTTTGCGTAGATATTGCAAACAATGGTGGTTATTATGCCTTGATGTCGAAAGTAGTGATTGAGTACTACCAAGGTGAAATTGTCGCAATTTATGTTGACGAACCTGCAACCTTAGCATTTGAGGTTCAAGATAAATATACAAACGGTGTTGGCATCGTAGATGGAAACGATGTGTTGGATTTGACTTCTCAAATTCATACATACTTAGCCACCAATGATGTCAATGAAGAAACGAAAGGTTTGCTCTGCAACATTGTGCAGTGGCTTGATGATATTGCACTTCTAACAAGCGCAAGCACTTAATTTAAGGAGAATAACTATGGTTACATTTTATCAAAGAAGAGGAACTGGTAAATCAAGCTATCTCGTTTTAGAGTCCCATTCAAGCTGGTTGCCAATTGCTACATATTCGCAAGAACACGCAGATCATTTACAATGGCTTGCAGATAATGTGCTCCATACTACTATTCCAAAACCTTTTGTTGCAACACCAGAAACTTGCCAACAAGTTAAGAAATATTTAGTTGATGAAGGTGGATTATTGTTACAAAAACTACTCGGAGGAGAAATAGTGTTAATGACTATTACTGACGAGGGTGAAAAGGAATTCGATAATTATATGGATAAGTACATATTGCGTACAACAGATAGAAAGGAAGAATAAATTATCAATACAGAAGTAATGTTCAGTAGTAGCACTGACCTGTGGGCAACACCACAGGATTTTTTTGACCGCTTAAACGCTGAATTTGATTTCGATATTGATGTTTGTGCTTCACCCAACAATGCAAAATGTGATACATACTTCACAAAAGAACAAGACGGACTCTCGCAATCGTGGGGAGGTATGACCTGTTGGTGCAATCCTCCGTATGGTCGTGAAGTCGGCAAGTGGGTACAGAAAGCATACATATCCAGTAAAGACGAAGGATCTACTGTTGTTATGCTTTTACCGGCACGAACTGATACCAAATGGTTTCACGAATACATATACAATCAATCCGAAATCAGATTTATCAAAGGTCGCTTGAAATTCGGAGGATCGGCAAATTCTGCTCCGTTCCCAAGTATGGTCGTAGTTTTCAGACCACAGTAAATAAGGAGTTTATATATGAAAGCAAATTATAATCGCAAACCTAAAAATGTCAGAGAAAAGGCAGTTGCTTTTAGAGCGAAAGGCACAGAGGGATCTGTTTTTGCATTTTGTGTAATTCAGAACACATTGTATGAGAGAATGCCTGATGACAAAGATGTGGTGTATCTCGACTTCGATGACGAGAAACAAATTGATAAGCTGATTAACACACTACAGGATATTAAGAAACGAGCTTATCAGAAAGTAGAGGAAAACACTGATGAAAGTAAAGCAGAACCCTGATAAAGAGTATGTAAAGTCAATCCGTGAACAGCTTAAAGCAAACAACGGTTATTGTCCTTGTTCCATTGAAAAAACACAGGATACAAAATGTATGTGCAAGGAATTTCGCGAAATGATTGCTCGTTGTGAAACTGGTTATTGCCATTGTGGGCTTTACCTTATAGAACAAGATTAGAGGTTAATATATGGCGGAATATTGTTGTAATTGTTTTATAGAAAAATTAGATCCAAACGCAAGAATTGAAATGCTTAATATCAGCAACGAAAAAGATTTCTGTGAAGGATGTGGAGTGTATGATTATTATGTTACAGGTTATGAGAACCGAACACGCATCTTGTATCCCCGATGATAGTCAGTTAATCTCGATGTCAAAGGTTGGATACAAATTCAAGATTGACGGCAAAGCCGCATCGATCAAGAAAGTAAAAGAAGCAAGGGATAATGTTTAATATTATAAACAAAACAGCCCTTTATGTTCATAATTATTGACATTAAGGTGGTGGTCAAATGCTTTGGTTATCAAACGAAGCAATTGAGTACGCCGTTGCTAAATGTCGTAGAGAACCCGGATACAAAGTCGGTATCGCACTGAACAGTAGATCGAGGAATACTCAGGTTGAGTTATGTCTGCGAGAATGTTTAAGAGACACTGATGAATTTCGAGTCCGTAGGAGCGTATGTAATATGACGGTTGAATTTCACAATGGTAGTTATATCAGAGTAATTCCTGCATCAGACAATGCACGAGGATACAGAATGAATTTATTGATTGCAGATGAAAACATTAACGACGATGTAATAAATTGCGTTTTACGACCTTGTGAAATACTTGAGTCAATAGAACGACAAAGACGGCGTTGCGACGAGGAAACTCTCAGACGAGATTTCAGACGAGAATATTTATCACAACCGTATGAACCAAGTGTTTGGGAAATGGAATTGATAAATGTTGGCGAAGATAAAGACTTCGCAGATGTATCTGAGAGTGAATTTATGAAAATCTTGAACATACCAATTCCTCAATAGAGGTTGTCGAGAACTGAGATGTTATGCAGCATCAAAGCCGTGGCAGGCGAAAGTTCGTATGGGTGCTTCAAATAGACATAAAATGGAAGTTAAATAGCGTCGGGTGGTAGCCACCACTCGGCTTGGGTAGCCACTTCTGTGAACCTTGATAGAGATGCAAATTATTTCTATTAAGGTGATATGTTTGAGATATATAGCAAGTGTTAGTTTCGGCAAGGACAGCCTTGCAATGCTACTAAAGTTAATCGAAACACAGAAACCTCTTGACGAGGTTATCTTTTACAATACTGGTATGGAGTTCGAGTGCATCTATCACATCAGAGATAGAGTGGTTGAGTTGTTAAAGCAACACAATATTACATATACAGAACTTCATCCTGACGAGCCGTTTTTGTATTCTATGTTTGAACGCAAGATCAAGTATAGAAACAAGGACGGATATCATTATGGCTTCTCTTGGTGTGGCGGTAGATGTAGGTGGCATACACACTACAAACTACAAGTCATTAAGAGGTACAAAGAATCCATAAATGATACCATTATCGACTATGTTGGTATCGCTTATGACGAGCCACATAGATTTGAAAAATCACAATCCGAAGGTAAGACATTACCGCTTGTTGAGTGGGAAATGACCGAGGCAGACTGTTTGAAATACTGCTTTGATAGAGGTTGGCATTGGTATGAACAAACTCCTTCTGGTGAAGTTGAGTTGTATGACATCTTAGACAGAGTTTCTTGTTGGTGTTGTGCAAACAAAAACCTCAAAGAACTGAAGAATATATACTTATATTTGCCTCAGTATTGGCAGAAATTGAAGTTCCTACAATCCAAAACCGACAGACCTATGAAACAAAGCGGAAGCGTCTTTGAATTAGAACAACGATTTAATAAGGAGATTAAAGGAATATGAAAGAGATTTTAGTCCGTTATCACAATGACAACATTGATAAGATTGAAGAGCTGAGCAAGGGCGACTGGATTGACCTACGAGCAGCAGAAACCGTTGAACTTAAAGCAGGCGACTTTAAGATTATCTCTCTTGGCGTTTCGATGAAATTACCAGATGGATACGAGGCACATATCGTTCCTCGTAGTTCAACCTTTAAGAAATGGGGTATCTTGCAGACAAACCATATGGGTGTTATCGACAACTCTTATAGTGGTGATAACGACATTTGGGGTATGCCTGTACTCGCTATGAGAGATACCGTAATCAACGAGAATGACCGTATCTGTCAGTTCCGCATCGTCGAGCGTATGGGTCATATTCAGATGACTGAGGTTGACCACCTTGAGGGTGCAGATCGTGGCGGTTTCGGTAGCACCGGTACAAAATAAATAAGGAAGTTTTGAATATGCAAAAGAAGTTAAGCGATGAAGAAAAAGACAAGATATACGCAGCGCTGAAACTGATTGAAAACCTACATAAACAGGGCTTGGTAAAGAAGCATATTTTCAAAAACATTTTGAACGATTACAGAGATTGTATTGACTTATCCGAATTCAAATGCTATACTTAATAGGCATACATACATAACAAAATTAGGAATTGTAGGGAGGATAAGCAATGTACCAATATGGCTACCAAGCCCCAAAGCAAAGAAAAGTCGCTGTGTATGCCAGAGTTTCTACTGAACACGAAGCTCAGTTAAGCGCACTTGAAAACCAGAAAGACTGGTACAAACCTATTATTGCTCAACATCCTGAATGGGATATTGTGAGAATGTACACTGATGAAGGTATCACAGGAACATCTGCACAGAAGCGACCTCAGTTTATGAAGATGATTGAAGATGCCGGTGACGGCGAATTTGATTTGATCCTTACAAGAGAGGTTGCTCGATTTGCCAGAAATACTGTCGATACCTTACAGTACACTCGCAGTCTTAAAGCAAAGGGTGTTGAAGTTTTCTTTATTAACGATAACATCAAAACTTTTGACGGAGACGGAGAGCTAAGACTCACCATTATGGCAACACTTGCACAGGACGAAAGCAGAAAGACATCAATCCGTGTAAAGTGCGGTCAACAGACTTCTATGGATAATGGCGTATTCTACGGCAATGGTAATATCCTTGGATATGACAGGGTTGGTAAGGATATGGTTATCAATCCAGAACAAGCAAAGACCGTCAGAATGATTTATGATTGGTATCTTGATGGAGTAGGTATTCGAGCTATCAAGTTCAAACTTGAGCAGGCAGGACGACTTACTGCTATGGGAAAATCTAACTGGCACGAAAGTAATATCTCGAAGATATTGCAAAACTCTTTTTATTGTGGTATAATTACTTATCACAAAGAGTACACTCCAGATTTTCTTGAACAGAAAAAGATACGAAACTTTGGAGAAATAGAGCTTACGAAGACCAGAGGTACTCACGAGCCTATTATTACCGAAGAGGAGTTTGAGAGAGTTCAAGAAATGATTGCTAAACGAAGAAAAGAGTTACCTAATAACGGTGCTGGTAAACGCAGACAGATCGGAGAAAAGCAACCCGGAGATGTCTGGACAGAACTCTTAATCTGCGAATGTGGACACAAGTTTAATAGAAAGGTATGGCACAGAGTTGAGGACGATGTGCAGTATGGGTATCAATGCTATAGTTCCATTAGAACAGGGACAGTGACAACTCGTCTGAGAAAAGGATTACCAATTGACGATATTTGCAAAACACCAATGATTGCAGGTTGGAAATTGCAAATGATGGTTAAGAATATCTTTCGTGAGTATCTACATAATACAGCAGAAGTACTCGCTCTTGCAGAAGCAATGTTAGAGAAACACATTGATGATGAAGAGCCACAAACCGATAATAATCGGTTAATAGAACAAAAGCAAGCGGAAGCCGAGAAGCTCAATAAGAGATTACACAGTTTAATCGAAATGAGAGCAGACGGCGAAATCACCAGAGATATATTCAAAGCGAAGAAACAAGAAATTGAAGACAGACTTATTGCTATTCAAAATGAGTTAAATCAGTTGCAACCGCAGGAAGAAGCTGTTGACGATGCAACTCACGATGAAAAGATTAAGATACTCAAATTCTACTTGGAACAATCCGTCAATCCTGACGCAATGGATAATATCCCCGAAGATGTTATCAGAGCGTTCATTGTTAAGGTTGTTGTTCACGAAAATAGCTTTGATTGGTATCTACGCTTTAGTCCTGATAAACCGCCGAAATCACTGTGTATTGACGGTAAGAGGAAAACAACAGCAAAAGTTTCCTCCCTTTGTTCACCGCAGCACAGGCGGCAATCAAGGATATGCACTGATTAAAGCTTAACGCTTAAATAATAAAAACACCCTGCACCCCTCCGGCGCAGGGTGTTTTGTATGTCAAAACGCCGACGATAGCCGATATATTCGTAAATAATCGGTAAATAATTTTGCTTACATGTATTTCCTATTGACTATTTCTGCTTTATGTGGTATAATAAAACGATTAATTAATAGGAAGAGAATTTCCAAGCACCATTATTTTTGAATTATTTATTGAACGGAGAGACAAAATGTACAGAATCGTTGAAAAAAAGATTTTGAACCCCACCGTCATTCAGCTTCAGATCGAAGCACCGTTGGTGGCAAACAAGGCAAAGCCCGGCCAGTTCATCATCCTGCGCGTGGATGAGAACGGCGAGCGCATTCCGCTTACCGTTGCAGGAACCGACAAGGATAGCGGCACCGTTAAGATCATATTCCAGATCGTCGGCGGTACCACCGAGAAGCTCAGCCACAAGGAAGAGGGCGACTTCATTCAGGACTTCGTAGGTCCTCTCGGCGTTGCCACACACCTTGACGGGCTTAAGAAGGTCTGCATTGTCGGCGGTGGCGTCGGTTGCGCGATCGCAATGCCCATCGCCGAGGCACTCCACGCTCGGGGCGCCGAGGTCACAAGCATCATCGGCTTCAGAAACAAGGATCTGCTCATCCTGGAGGACGAGTTCAGAGCTTGTTCTGATACCCTCCGCGTTATGACCGACGACGGCTCCTACGGCGAGCACGGCAACGTTACCGTTCCGCTCAAGGAAATGCTTGAGGCAGGCGAAAAGTTCGATATGATCATCACAATTGGTCCCCTGATCATGATGAAGTTCGTCACACTCACCGCAAAGCCCTTCGGCACTCCAGTGACCGTCTCCATGAACCCCATCATGATCGACGGCACCGGCATGTGCGGCGGTTGCAGACTTACCCTACACGTTGACGGCAAGCCCGTAACCAAGTTCGCATGCGTTGACGGCCCCGACTTCAACGGCTATGAGGTCGATTTCGACGAGGCAATGTCGCGCGGAAGAATGTATTTCGATTTTGAGCGCCACGCACATGAGGAGACCTGCAATCTCTTCAAAAAGGAGGTACGGTAATATGGCAAAGGCAAATATGTCGCTCACACGCAATCCCATGCCCACGCAGGATCCGCTGGTACGAGCAAGAAACTTTAACGAAGTAGCCACCGGCTACACCGAGGAAATGGCCATCGACGAGGCAATGCGTTGCCTTTCCTGCAAGAACATGCCCTGCGTTCAGGGTTGCCCCGTTAAGATACATATCCCCGAGTTCATCGGCAAGATAAAGGAAGGCGACTTCGAGGGCGCATATCAGATCATTTCCAAGTCCTCCTCGCTTCCTGCGGTCTGCGGCCGCGTATGCCCCCAGGAAACGCAGTGCGAGTCAAAATGCGTTCGCGGCATTAAGGGCGAGAGTGTCGGTATTGGCCGCCTTGAGAGATTCGTTGCCGATTGGCACAATACCTATTGCACCGAGGCTCCCGTTCGCCCCGAATCCAACGGCCATCGGGTTGCCATCGTAGGCTCAGGCCCCTCCGGTCTTACCTGCGCCGGCGACCTTGCAAAGAGCGGCTACGAGGTAACCGTTTACGAAGCACTTCACACCGCAGGCGGCGTTCTCGTCTACGGTATTCCCGAGTTCCGTCTTCCCAAGAAGATCGTTGCCAAGGAGGTCGATACTCTTAAGGCTCTCGGCGTTAAGATCGAGACCAACGTCGTTATCGGCAAGACCCTCACCGTTGACGAGCTGTTCGAGATGGGCTACGAGGCTGTATTCATCGGCTCCGGCGCAGGTCTGCCAAACTTCATGGGCATCCCCGGCGAGTCCCTCAAGGGAGTTTACTCCGCAAATGAGTTCCTCACCAGAAGCAACCTTATGAAGGCATATCTTGATAAACCCGATACTCCCATCATGAAGGGCGGCAAGGTTGCAGTCGTCGGCGGCGGCAACGTTGCAATGGACGCGGCAAGAACCGCACTTCGCCTCGGCGCGGAAAAGGTCTACATCGTTTACCGCCGTTCCATGGAGGAGCTTCCCGCAAGACGCGAGGAGGTCGAGCATGCAGAGGAGGAGGGAATTGAATTCCGTCTGCTCTGCAACCCCGTCGAGATCCTCGGCTACAAAAATCCCGATGATCCCCGCGACCCTAAGAACGGCTTCGTTACCGGCATCAAGTGCGTGAAGATGGAGCTTGGCGAGCCTGATGCAAAGGGACGCCGCCGCCCCGTCGTCATTCCCGGCAGCGAGTTTGAGATCGATGTTGATACCGTCGTTATCTCAATCGGAACGTCTCCCAACCCGCTGATAAAGTCCACCACAGAGGGCCTTGAGGTCAACGCTCACGGCGGTATCATCGTCAATGAGGACGGCCTTTCCTCCCGTACTGCGGTTTATGCAGGCGGCGACGTCGTAACCGGTGCCGCTACCGTTATTTCGGCAATGGGCGCAGGTAAGACCGCGGCGAAGGCGATCGACGAGTATCTTTCAAAGTAAGTGACTGTTTTGATGTCTACTGCGGCCGCGTTTTGCGGTTGCAGTAGACAAATTTAATGAGAATGAGGAATAAATATGAGCGCATCCTTTGATTTTTCGGCAGTAGACCGCATTTTGGCAGCTAACGATAACAGCCCCCAACGCATAATTGCCATATTGCAGGAGATTCAGGAGCATTATCATTATCTGCCGAGAGAGGTTTTTCCCCACCTTTCAAAAAAGCTCGGCATGAGCGAGGCGCGAATTTACAGTGTTGCAACCTTCTATGAAAACTTTTCGCTTGAGCCAAAGGGCAAGTACGTTATCAAGATCTGCGACGGTACCGCATGCCATGTGCGCCGCTCCATCCCGATACTTGAACGCATCCGCACCGAGCTTGGACTGAGCGCGACGAAGAAGACCACGGACGACCTCTGCTTCACGGTTGAGACCGTTTCCTGTCTCGGAGCATGCGGACTTGCACCCGTTCTGACGGTCAACGACGTCGTTTACCCGGCCATGACCCCCGATAAAGCAAGCGAGCTTTTGGCTAAGCTGAAGGAGGAGATCGCAAATGATTAAATCAAGAGAAGAGCTTGCCGCTCTCCGCGAGGAAGTCAGAAAGGCTTACACCACGCAGACCGAAAAGGTCATAGTTTGTGCCGGCACGGGCTGTGTTGCGGGCGGTTCGCTGAAAATATACGAGAGACTCCACGAAATGATGAGGGAGCGCGGCATAAAGGTCTCCATCGAGCTTGAGGTCGATCCCCACGACAGCTCCGTCGGTCTTAAAAAGAGCGGTTGCCACGGCTTCTGCGAAATGGGTCCGCTTCTCCGCATCGATCCCCAGGGTTGGCTCTATACGAAGGTCAAGCTTGAGGACTGCGAGGAGATCGTTGAAAAGACCATAATGAGGGGCGAGCATATCGAACGCCTTGCATATAAGAGGGATAACACCGTATTCAAAAAGCAGGAAGAGATCCCCTTCTATCAGCAGCAAACGCGTGTCGTTCTTGAGCATTGCGGCAGGATAGATGCCAATTCCATCCGTGAATACATTGCCATCGGAGGCTATTCTGCATTTGAAAAGGCACTCTTTGACATGAGCGCCGACGATATAGTTGACGAAATGACGAAATCCAACCTCCGCGGCAGAGGAGGCGGCGGCTTCCCGGCAGGTAAGAAGTGGGCGCAGGTGAAGAGCCAGAAATCGTTCCCCAAATACATCGTTTGCAACGGTGACGAGGGCGACCCCGGCGCATTTATGGACCGCTCCATCATGGAGGGCGACCCCCACAGAATGCTTGAGGGTATGATGATCGCCGGCGTTGCCTGCGGTGCGAGTGAGGGCTACATATACGTCCGCGCCGAGTATCCCCTTGCGATCGACCGACTCAAGAACGCCATTGCACAGGCGGAAGAGCTTGGTCTGCTCGGTGAGCATATTCTCGGAACTGATTTCTGCTTCCACATGCATATCAACCGCGGCGCAGGCGCCTTCGTCTGCGGAGAGGGCAGTGCACTTACGTCCTCCATCGAGGGCAAGCGCGGCTTCCCCCGCGTTAAGCCTCCGCGTACCGTTGAGCACGGTCTGTTCGATCAGCCGACGGTACTCAACAACGTAGAAACCTTCGCAAACGTCGCCCAAATAATCACGAACGGCGCGGATTGGTACCTCGGTATCGGCACGGAAAACAGCCCCGGCACGAAGGCCTTCGCCCTCACGGGAAACATCAAGAATACGGGTCTTATCGAAGTCCCGATGGGTACGACGCTTCGCGAGATCATCTTCAATGTCGGCGGCGGTATGCGCGGCGACGGCGAATTCAAAGCCGTTCAGATAGGCGGTCCCTCCGGCGCTTGCCTTACGAAGGAGCATCTTGACCTCCCCCTCGACTTTGATACCCTCAAGAAGGCAAAGGCCATGATAGGCTCGGGCGGCTTGGTCGTTATGGACGACAGCACCTGCATGGTCGAGGTCGCGCGCTTCTTCATGAACTTCACGCAGAATGAATCCTGCGGCAAGTGCGTACCCTGTCGCGAGGGAACAAAACGCATGCTTGAGATACTTGAGCGCATTGTTGCAGGCGAGGGCAGGGACGGTGACATCGAGCTGCTCCTGGAGCTTGCGGAGACCATTTCCGCAACTGCGCTTTGCGGTCTCGGCAAGTCCGCTCCGTCGCCCGTCGTCAGCACCATAAAGAATTTCCGCGAGGAATACGAGGCTCATATCTATGAGAAGCGTTGCCCTGCCGGAGCATGCCGGAAGCTCAAGAGATACGCCATTGACCCCGGAACCTGCAAGGGCTGTTCCAAGTGCGCAAGGCAGTGTCCCGTCGGTGCAATCACCGGAAAGGTCAAGGAGCCTTTCACCATCGACCTTGAAAAGTGCATCAAATGCGGAAGCTGTGTATCCACTTGCCCCTTCGGTGCAATTAAGGAGGTATAAAAATGAGCGAAAAACAGTATATGACGATAGACGGCATCCCGGTCGCCATAGAGGGCGAGAAGAATATTCTTGAGCTTTGCCAGAAGATCGGTATCAAGATGCCCACGTTCTGCTACCACTCCGACCTCTCCATCTACGGCGCGTGCCGTATGTGCATGGTTGAGAATAAGTGGGGCGGTATTGAGGCGGCTTGCTCAACTCCTCCTCGCGCTGGCATGGAGGTCAGGACAAACACCGAGCGCCTTCGCCGTTACCGCAAGAACATCCTCGAGCTTCTGCTTGCAAACCATTGCCGTGACTGCACGGTCTGCGAGAACAACACAAACTGCAAGCTCCAGGACCTTGCAATGCGCTTCAACATTGAGGGGGTTCGTTTCCCCAATCGCGCAAAGTCAACGAAGAATGACGATACCTCGTCCGTTTGCATCGTCCGCGATGCCGGCAAGTGCATCCTCTGCGGCGACTGCGTACGAGTTTGCAACGAGATTCAGAACGTAGGCGCGATCGACTTTGCACATCGCGGCTCGAAGATGGTCATTTCCACCGCATTCAGCAAGCCCCTTGCACAGTCGCCCTGCGTGGGTTGCGGACAGTGCGCGGCTGTTTGCCCCACGGGAGCCATCGTCGTTAAGAATAATATCAGGCGCGTTTGGGATGCTATCGGCGACCCGAATGTGCGCACCTCGGTACAGGTCGCTCCCGCAGTTCGCGTTGCGATAGGCAAGGAGCTTAAGGTCGCGGAGGGCGTCAACGTAATGGGCAAGATCGTTGCCGCACTCCGTCGCATGGGCTTTGACGAAATATACGATACCACTCTCAGCGCAGACCTCACCGTAATGGAGGAGGCCGCGGAATTCATCGACCGCCTTGAAAACGGCGGCAAGCTCCCCCTCATCACATCCTGCTGTCCCGGCTGGATACAGTATGCGGAGAAGAAGCACCCCGAATTCATTGAGAATATCTCCACCTGCCGTTCACCCATGCAAATGATGTCCTCACTTATCAAGGAGGAGAACCGCGGCGCGGAAAAGAAAATGTTCCACGTTGCAGTCATGCCCTGTACTGCAAAGAAATTCGAGGCGGCACGTCCCGAGTTCACCAAGGACGGTCAGCCCGATACCGATGCCGTCATCACCACGCAGGAGCTTATCCGCATGATAAAGGAATCCGGCCTTGTGTTTGACGAGCTTGAACCTGAGGCAGTTGATATGCCCTTCGGCACCGTTTCGGGAGCCGGCGTCATCTTCGGCGTCACCGGAGGCGTTACGGAGGCGGTGCTTCGCCGTGTTTCCGGCGATAAAAGCCGCGCCGCTCTGCTTCAGACGGCGGTTGCAGGTCAGAGAGGCATGGAGGGAATCAAGGAATTCTACGTTCCCTACGGTGAGCGTCAGCTCCACATTGCCGTTGCAAACGGCCTCGGGAACGCGGAGCGCGTGCTTCTGCGCAGTGCCGCAGGCGAGCATTTTGACTTCATTGAGATCATGGCGTGCCCGGGAGGTTGCGTAAACGGCGGAGGTCAGCCCTATTTCAGCAACGCCAAGGAAGCAAGAAGCAAGGGACTGTACGAAGCGGACAGGGAGCTTAGCATCCGCCGCTCTCAGGATAACCCCGTCGTCAATTCGGTCTATAAGAAGATAATCAAGGACAGAGCGCACGAGCTGCTCCACGTTCACTATACCGCAAAGAAGGACGACTGATTATCGGTTGTTTTGAAAGCAAAAGCAATGAAAATGAGAAAATTCGATACCAAAATTCAGCATCTTAAATACAAAGTTCTCCGAGAGGTCGCGCGGCTGGCATGGAACGGCACGTTGCTCGAGAACTGCATCGACATTCCCAAGATGATAGTTCCCGGCAACGAGCCGACGATGCGCTGCTGTGTTTATAAGGAGCGCGCGATACTCGGCGAAAGAGTAAAGCTTGCCTTGGGCGGCGACAAAAGTAATCCCAACGTCATCGAGGTCATTGAGATTGCTTGCGACGAATGTCCCGTCAGCGGCTACGAGGTCACCAATGCCTGCCGCGGATGCCTTGCACACCGTTGCGAGGACGTTTGCAAAAAGGGTGCGCTCTCGTTTGACGAGAACCACGTTGCGCACATAGATAAGACGAAGTGCGTTGAGTGCGGAGCGTGCGCGAAGGTCTGCCCGTATACCGCGATAGTAAAGCGCACGCGGCCTTGCCAGAATGCCTGCAAGGTCAAAGCGATATCCATGAACGAGCAGAAAGCGGCACTTATTGACAACAATAAATGCATTCGTTGCGGCGCGTGCGTTTATCAATGCCCGTTCGGCGCGATCTCGGATAAATCCTTCATCGTTGACGTCATTGAGATGCTCAAGTACAAAAAGGGCAGGGTTTACGCCATGGTCGCCCCCTCGATAGCCAGCCAATTTACTTACGCAAAGCCCGGTCAGGTCATTTCGGGACTCTATGAGCTTGGCTTTGACCGTATAGTCGAGGCGGCGCTCGGCGCGGATATGGTCGCTCTCTCGGAAGCGCGCGAGCTTGCCGAGAAAGGCTTCCTCACCAGCTCTTGCTGCCCTGCATTCGTGACCTATATCGAATCCGCATTCCCGGCGCTTCGCGAATTCGTATCCCACAATCCCTCACCCATGGCGACGCTTGCGAAGTTTATCAAGGAAAAAGACCCCGAAGCGAAGGTCGTCTTCATCGGTCCCTGCACCGCAAAGAAGGGAGAGGTTCAGCGTGAGGCGGTCAAGCCCTACGTTGACGCCGTCATCACCTTCGAGGAGCTTCAGGCGCTCTTTGACAGCCGCGACATCGACATTATGACGCTTGAAGAAACGTCACTTTCCGATGCTTCTTATTACGGACGCATCTTTGCCCGTTCCGGAGGCGTGAGCGAAGCGGTTGCAAGGGCTTTAACGGAGCAGAATATCGACTTTGACCTGAGGGGCGTTGCATGCGACGGCATCGAGGCCTGCCGAGTTGCACTTCTTAAGAAGAATAAGAATCTCCTTGAAGGAAACTTTATCGAGGGAATGGCGTGCATAGGCGGTTGCATCGGCGGCGCCGGATGCCTGACCCATGGTGAGAAAAACAAGGCAGAGGTCGATAAATACGGCAACGAGGCGATCGATAAGACGATCACTCAAGCGGTCGAACAAACTAAATAACACAATACGGGGCTGACCTTTGCTGTCAGCCCCGTGGATTTTTCTCAAAAAACGATATTATCGAGCTGAAATAGGCACTCAAACAAAAAAATCAGTCCGATTCACCTAAACGGACTGATTTTTTGTTTTTATGAGTAGTTTTTTATGATTTCTTCCGCAATCTCGCGCTTAGATACGCAGGTATCCATGGCCTGCTTTTCTATGTAGCGGTGAGCTTCGGGTTCCGTCATGTGCAATTCGCTGACAAGGAGTATTTTTGCACGGTTTACGATACGGATCTCCTCCATGCGTTCTTCAACCGAGAGGGTCTTCTTCTCTAACTTACGAAGCCGTTCTCTTGCAGAGGCGAGCCAGCTGAGGGCCTGCATCATCATTGCTTTTGAGGTGGGCTTTTGCAGAGTAAAGACGCCGTGACAGAAAACCTTGCCATACACATCGGCGTGTACCTCGGCGCGCGCCAAAAGCAAAACGGCGGTAGTCATGGAGCGGCAACAGTCAATGGCGAAGCGAGTGCCGTTCTCGTCCGGCAGGGGGGAGTTGATAATGACAAAATCAAAGCTCCGCTCGGCAAGAGAGCGTTTTGCCTCGCTGACGTTTGAGGTGAAGCATACGGGCTGATAGTCGGAGGGTGACAATAGCTCAAGCGTTGCGTTATTGAAGCTTTCCGATGCCGAAACGACAAGAACGCTGTATATTCTCGCTTCCAACCCCATGTGCTGTCACCCCTTTCTTTCAGTTGCGTTTAAGTTTATCGATTACAGTAGATTTTCAGAACCTGTGCCGGAATATGCTCCCTGATAAAGCTGCTCTCGGCGGCAACGGCGCAGGCCTCGCTCAAGGTTTTCGGCAGCTTTTTGAACTGCTTCAGCAAGTCGGCGTCGGCGCGGTACAGGTTGATATCCGCGGCAGGCATAAGCTCAGATTTTTCCCTCAGTCCCTCAAGTGCCGCGTAAATGACGAGTGCGAACGCGATATAGGGATTGGCGCAGGGGTCGGGCGAGCGAAGCTCGGCACGAAGGCTTTTAGCCGGGGAAGCCGGTACGCGGACGAGCTGGGAACGGTTCTCCTGTGACCACGAAACGTATGCCGGAGCTTTGTTTTTGCCGAAACGGGCATAAGAGTTCTCCGTCGGATTGAGGAAGACGGTCATTTCGCAAATGCGATTAAGTACACCTGCAATCATGTTGTGGAGACTTTCAATACTGTTTTCGGGGGATACGGAAACATTGACGTGGAAGCCGTTGCCGGGCAGATTTTCCAGCGGCTTCGGTGAGAAATCAACGTAAAGACCGTTGCGGTGTGCTACGGTTTTGACGACCGTCTGGAAGGTCATGGTGTGGTCGGCAGCGGAGAGCGGATCGGAATATCGGAAGTCGATCTCATTTTGTCCCGGACCTTCCTCATGGTGGGAGGATTCGGGCTGAATTCCCATCTGCTCGAGCGTCAGGCATATCTCGCGGCGAATATTCTCACCTCTGTCCTCGGGTGCGATGTCCATGTAGCCTGCGCGGTCATAGGGAGTTTTCGTGGGTTGGCCGTTTTCGTCAAGGTTGAACAGATAGAATTCCTGCTCCGCGCCGAAATTGAAATAGTAGCCTTCCTTCCGGGCGGCCTCAACCGCCTCGGAGAGAATCCTTCTGGTGTCGCACTCAAAGGGCGTTCCGTCGGGGTAGGTGATGTTTGTAAACATTCTGACCACCTTGCCGTGCTCGGGTCGCCAAGGAAGCACCATGAGTGTTGACGGGTCGGGGTGCAAAAGCAGATCGGAATGCGTTTCGTCGCCGAAGCCCGTGATCGCGGAAGCGTCAAACGCAATGCCGTATTCAAAAGCGCGCTCAAGCTCCGACGGCATTATCGCAATATTCTTTTGTTTGCCGAATACGTCGCAAAAAGCAAGACGGATGAATTTAACGTCTTCCTCTCTCACGTATTGCATGACCTCTTCCTTTGAATATTTCATCTTCAACCTCTTTCCTTGCCGCAGGACGGCATTAGTTTGCTATATACATTTGCTTGTATGGGTTTTTGCTGTCGGGAGTGATGACCGTAAAGCCGGTGCCGAGTATATCGGTCATATCCGCGCCGAACAGCTCGCAGTATTCTTCAAGATACGGCCTTATCGCGTCCATATCCTCCTCGGTGGCGCGGCGAGGGGTGACCTGCGCCGGAAAATCAATGCCGTCGCAGTCTCCTCGAAGGTACATTTTGCCGCCGTGCATACCCGTGCAAGGGAAATTGCCGACAAGCTCACCGCCCGTGCCGATTCCGAGGACGATGATGATACCGCCTGCCTGATATTCGCCGAGGAAGCTCCCGGCTTTTCCGCCGACGACCATGACGGGGCATTTCTCGCGGTAGGATTTCATGTGGATGCCCGCGCGATATCCGGCGTTGCCCTTGACGAATATCCTGCCGCCCCTCATGGCGTAGCCTGCGGCATCGCCGATGTTGCCGTGGACGACTATCTTTCCGTCATTCATCGTGTCGCCGACGGCATCCTGTGCGTTGCCGTGAACGGTGATGGTCGAGCCATTCAGGTAAGCGCCGAGCGCGTTGCCGGGAATTCCTTCAATGGAAACGTCCTTGTCCTTCATTCCGGCACACATAAAGCGCTGGCCGAGCGTACCGGTAACGAGACAGCTTTCCGTACACGCACGAATTCGGTCGTTCAGCTCCCGGTAATTCAGATCTTGTGCATTTATCAACATAATATTATACCACACTTCCAAACTTTTTTCTACGGTTTTCGTGTGAAAAAACTGCCGTAGTCGTAATTTTTTTCAGCATTTCAAAATCAATGCTCGAAAGCGGAGTCCGTTCCCTTATCAGATTTGTGAGAATACCCGCGCGTTCGATGCAGTTGCCGACGAGCATGAAGCCGATGAGGTGATCGTCCTTAACGTACAAGCGTTTGATATAGCCGTCGCCGCGTTCCTCGTTCAGCTCACCGTCGTAACATCCGGCGCTCATTGCGTGAAGCCCGAAGAAGCCGATTGAGTTCATGGGGATGGCGCTGAGGTATTCTTCATTGCCGCCCGCCATATTTATGCCGGCGGTATGCCCCTGCATATACGCATTCGGAAGGATGGCAAGCACGCGGTTCTTGCCGATGGAGGCGTCATAGCCCTCGGCGCAGTCGCCTGCGGCAAATACATCGGGGCAGGTGGTTTTCATATGGGAGTTTACCACGATTCCGCGGTTACATTCGGCGCCGCACTCCTTGACGGTTGAAATATTGGATCGAACGCCGACGGCAAGCACGAGAACGTCAAAGCCGACGACGGCGCCGCTCTTCATCGTTGCTTCATTGCCGTTGAATTCCGATACCGAATCACCGAGCATCAGGGAGACGCCGTGTGCTTCAAGCTCTTTTTGCATAAGAGCGGCACATTCGCTGTCAAGAATGCTGGAGAGCACCCTGTCGGCAAGGTCGCAGACCGTGATGCTCTGAACTCTTCCGGCAAGCCCCTCGGCGCATTTGAGTCCGATAAGACCGGCACCGACTATGAGAACACGGGAGGACGGCGTGATTGCCGCTTCGAGTGCGAGGGCGTCGTCAAGCGTCATGAAGCCGAATTTTTTTCCAACCGTTTCAAGCCCCGAAAATGGCGGAACGAAGTGGGAAGAACCCGTCGCCACGCAAAGGCTGTCGTAATGAAGCGATGTTCCGTCAGTCAAATAAACTGTTTTTGCTTCGGAATCCACCTTGTCGGCCTTTTTTCCGTAAAGTACGGTGCAGCCGTTCTTTTCGTAGAAATCCTCGGGGCGGTAGTTCATCTTATCGAGAGTAGTCTTGCCTTCAAGATAATAGGAGATCAGGGGGCGGCAGTAAACGCCGTGCTTTTCTTCGGACACAACGGTTATCTTGCCCTTTTTGTCCATACTGCGTATGCCCTCGATCGTACCGACGGCGGCAGTACCGTTTCCGATAATAACGTATTCTCGCATTTTTTCAGCCCCTTTCTTCAAAAACGATGGCGCGGTTGGGGCAACCCTTGACGCAGGCAGGCTCACCGCATGCATTCTTCGTGCAAAGCTCGCATTTTTGCATGATACCGTCCGCCGAGGGCGCAAGCGCACCGTAGGGACAAACCAGCACGCAGGTCAGGCAACCGACGCATTTTGAACGGTCGATCTCCACCACTCCGTCAACCTTGGAAATAGCGGCTGCAATACAGCTTTTGACGCATATCGGGTCGGTGCAATGACGGCAGGAAACGGCGTATGATATTTTTTCGTTCCCCTCAATATGGATTCTGGGGTAAATAGGCTTACCCTTGAGTGCCGTTGCCATGTCGGAGAGACCGGAGTTGGCAAAAGCACAGTTGTATTCGCAAAGGTGGCATCCGAGACACCACTTTTCGTTAACATAGATCTTTTTCATAGCACTTATTCTCCTGCGTGAGATATGCCGAGTATGTCAAGCTCCTTTTGGGAAAGATCGATACCGCGAAGCATCAGACGGTTTCCTCGGAGTGCCTCTATCGAGTTGATTCCCATGCCGCCCATCAGCTCCTTGATCTCGTGCTGCCAAGCATGCATCAGGTTGATAAGGCGCGCACTTCCCACGTCGGGATTGAGACGCTTGACAAGCTCCGGGCGCTGAGTTGCAATGCCCCAGTTGCACTTGCCGGTCTGGCAGGTGCGGCAGAGGTGACAACCGAGAGCCAGAAGCGCGGCGGTGGCAATGTAGCAGGCGTCCGCACCGAGTGCGACGGCCTTGACCACATCGGAAGCCGAGCGTATGGAGCCTCCGACGACGAGGGAGACGTTGTTGCGTATCCCTTCCTCGCGAAGTCTTGTGTCGACTGCGGCAAGAGCCAATTCGATCGGAATACCGACATTGTCGCGGATCCTCGTAGGTGCGGCACCCGTGCCGCCGCGGAAGCCGTCAATGGCTATGATATCCGCGCCGCTGCGTGCAATGCCGCTTGCGATCGCGGCAATGTTGTGTACGGCGGCAACCTTGACGATGACGGGCTTTTTGTAATCTGTTGCTTCCTTTAATGAGAACACGAGCTGGCGCAGGTCCTCAATGGAATAAATGTCGTGGTGGGGCGCGGGGGAGATGGCGTCCGAGCCTTCGGGAATCATCCTCGTTCGCGAAACATCACCAACTATTTTCGTTCCGGGCAGGTGTCCGCCGATGCCGGGCTTTGCTCCTTGCCCCATTTTGATTTCAACGGCTGCGCCGGCGTTGAGATAGCCCTCGTGTACGCCGAAGCGACCGGACGCGACCTGAACTACCGTGTTCGGACCGTAAACGTAAAAGTCCTCGTGCAGTCCGCCCTCGCCGGTGTTATAGAATATTCCAAGCTCCGTTGCGGCACGGGCAAGGGACTCGTGCGCATTGTAGCTTATCGAGCCGTAGCTCATGGCGGAGAACATGACGGGCATTGAAAGCTCCAGCTGGGGCGGCAGATTGCAGATCAGCTTACCGTTTGCATCCTTCTCCACCCGATCGGGCTTTTTGCCGAGGAAAACCTTGGTCTCCATCGGCTCGCGAAGCGGGTCGATCGGCGGATTCGTTACCTGAGAGGCGTTTATGAGGATCTTGTCCCAATAAACGGGGAATTGCTTCGGAGTTCCCATGGAAGAGAGAAGCACCGCTCCGCTGTTGGCTTGCTTGTAGACCTCGCGAATGGTGTCGTTTTGCCAGTTGGCGTTTTCACGCAGCGTGCAATCGCTTTTCACGATCTTCAGCGCACGGGTGGGGCAGAGCGAAACGCAACGCTGACAGTTGACGCATTTTGCTTCGTCGCTCATCATGATACTGCGCTCTGCGTTATATGTATGTACTTCATTTGCGCATTGTCGCTCGCACACGCGGCAGGCTATGCAACGGTTTTCGTTGCGAACGACCTCAAATTCGGGGTATAAGAATTCGACTCCCATCAGAATGTGCCATCCTTTACGTTGATGATTACAGGCTCGCCGCCTGCAGGCGCCCAGATGTTTTCGGCGTCAGGCTCCATAACGCGGATCGCCGCTTCCTCGCTGGCGATGAAAACGCGGTCGTCCTTCTCGCCGACAACCATGGAGCGAAGCTTGAGGCGATCGTTGAGTGCCATCAGCCCGCCGTTATAGCCGAGGACTATGGAGAAGGGACCCGTGATGAGCAGGCTCGGGAAAAGCGTTCGCAGGTAGATGTGCTTTTCCTTGTCGTAGCCCTCGGGTTTCTTATCGATGGTGCTCCAGAACGGTGCGGCGATAACGCTTGCGCTGTCCGAGAGCGAAAGCCCCTTTACGCGCTGAAGATAGTCCATTATATAGGTGATGACCTCGGTGTCGGTCTGCAGAGTGCATTTGTAACCGAACATTTCAATATAGCGGCGATTGGCATCGTAGGAAGATATTTCGCCGTTGTGGACGATCGAGCGGTCAAGGAGGGTGAAGGGATGCGCGCCGCCCCACCAGCCGGGTGTGTTCGTGGGATAACGACCGTGTGCGGTCCAGGAATAGCCCTCGTATTCTTCCAATCTATAAAATACGCCGACATCCTCCGGAAAACCCACGGCTTTGAACGTACCCATGTTCTTACCGCTTGAAAATACGTAAGCACCCTTTATTTCCGTGTTTATCTTCATCACGGTGCGCACCACGAATTCTTCCTCGTCAAGCTGAAGGTCGCGCAGAACAGACTGCAGGGGAGCAACGAAATACCGCCATATTATCGGCTCGTCGGTAATTTCGGGAATCTTTCTCGTGGGGATGATCTCAGATTTGACTATCTCGAATCTTTCCTTTAAGAAAACCTCGCAGTTTTTTCGTGTAGCGCGCTCGTCAAAAAACATGTGGAGCGCGTAAAAATCCTTGTATTCGGGATATATGCCGTATGCGGCAAAGCCGCCGCCGAGACCGTTGGAGCGGTCGTGCATGGGCTTCATGGCATTGGTTATGATCTCACCGGACATTTTCTTACCTTCTTTAGATATAACGGCGGCGATGGCACAGCCCGAGGGGATCCTGATTTGACCTTCTTCTTTCATAATAAGCCTTTCCTCACTTTGGGAATATAAAGAAAGCAAAGACGTTCATTCGCGCTCGGAGGGTATCCGAACGTAAATGAACGCCTTTGCTCATGTGACGGTATTATACACCTTTTCTTGCAAAATGTCAAGGGGTTTGACGAAAAAATCAAAAAAAGTGCAAGATTTTTTAAGAAAAATTGCAAAAAGGGGTTGACAAACGCCAAAAAAGGGTGTATAATAGGCGGCGTAAAAGGCAAGGGCGTCTTTGAGAGTGTATATTCTCAAAGGTGCCTTTTCAATTTATACCGTTTTTACATGCAAAAAGGCAAAGGCGTCTTTGGTGTTATGAATTGACACGAAAGCACCTTTGCCTGTTTTAATAATTCTGAATTAAAATTAAAAATTCTTGAAAAGAGGAACACACCATGAAAACCGTATCTGATTATTTCGGCAGTCTCGTTTTTGACGACAGAGTAATGAAGGCAAACCTTTCCGCTAAGGTTTACGCTTCGCTGAAAAAGACCATCGATGAGGGCAAGGAGCTTGATATCGGTGTTGCAAACGCAGTTGCCACCGCCATGAAGGATTGGGCAGTCGCCCACGGCGCAACGCACTACACCCACTGGTTCCAGCCGCTTACCGGCGTTACCGCCGAGAAGCACGACGGCTTTATCGCACCTTCTCCCGACGGCGGCGTTATCATGGAATTTTCCGGAAAGGAGCTTATAAAGGGTGAGCCGGATGCATCCTCATTCCCCTCCGGCGGTATCCGCGCAACCTTTGAGGCGAGGGGTTATACCGCGTGGGACCCCACCTCGTATGCCTTTATCAAGGGAAAAACGCTCTGTATCCCCACCGCGTTCTGCTCCTACGGCGGCGAGGCGCTTGATAAGAAAACTCCCTTGCTCCGTTCCATGGATGCACTCAGCAAGCAGGCTATCCGTATTCTCAAGCTCTTCGGCAACGACGGAGTAAAACGCGTTACAAGCTCCGTCGGTCCCGAGCAGGAATACTTCCTTGTTACAAAGGAAATGTACGATGCGCGCCCGGACCTCCGCTTCACCGGACGGACGCTCTTCGGTGCAAAGCCTCCCAAGGGCCAGGAGATGGATGACCATTATTTCGGTGTAATCAAGCCCCGTGTAGCCGCTTACATGGAGGAGCTTAACGAGGAGCTTTGGAAGCTCGGCATACTTGCCAAGACCGAGCACAACGAGGTTGCGCCGGCACAGCACGAGCTGGCACCCATCTACTCAACGACGAATATCGCCACCGACCACAACCAGCTCACCATGGAGATCATGCAGAAGGTCGCCGCAAAGCACGGTCTCGTCTGCCTGCTTCATGAGAAGCCCTTTGCCGGCGTAAACGGCTCGGGCAAGCACAATAACTGGTCAATTGCAACCGATGCAGGTCAGAATCTGCTTTCGCCCGGCGCAACGCCGTACGAAAACGCGCAGTTCCTTCTGTTCCTCTGCGCCGTTATAAAGGCAGTTGACGATTATCAGGATCTGCTCCGCATCTCGGTTGCCACCGCAGGCAACGATCACCGTCTCGGCGCAAACGAAGCTCCTCCCGCAGTCGTTTCCATCTTCCTCGGCGACGAGCTGAACGCCGTCCTCGAAGCAATCGAAAACGATACCGACTATAAGGGTGTTGAAAGAATGCAAATGAAGCTCGGTGCCGACGTGCTTCCCAAGTTCAACCGCGACACCACCGACCGAAACCGTACCTCTCCCTTTGCCTTTACCGGCAACAAGTTTGAGTTCCGCATGCTCGGTTCCTCAAATTCCATTGCATGTGCCAACATCATGCTCAATACCGCCGTTGCAGAGTCGCTCAAGATCTACGCCGACAGGCTTGAGGGTGCGGAGGACTTTGAAACCGTACTCCACGAAATGATCAAGGAGACTATCAAATCTCACAAGCGCATCATCTTCAACGGCAACGGCTATGACGACAGCTGGATAAAGGAAGCCACCGAACGGAGAGGTCTTTGCAACTATCGCACCACCGCCGATTGCATGCCCCACCTGCTTGACAAGAAGAACGTCGATATGCTGACCTCCCACGGTGTATTCACCCCCGTGGAGCTTCGTTCAAGACACGATATCATGCTTGAGAACTACTGCAAGGCGGTAACCATCGAAGCGAACACCATGTTGAGCATGGCAAGAACGCAGATCATTCCGGCGGTTTGCCGTTACAGTGCCGATGTTGCAAAGAACGCCGCCGCCAAGAAGGCAGTATCTCCCGACCTTGCCTGCAAATACGAGAGCGCGGTCGTCGCTAAGCTCTCCGCTCTCACCGACACCATGAGCGATGCGGCGGCAGAGCTTGAAGCATCCGTCAAGGCGCTCGGCACGGCCTCCGACATAGTCGAGGAATCTGTAATGATACGCGACGGTGTCCTCTCTGCAATGGCGGCTCTCCGCGCGGCTGCGGACGAAGCCGAAACGATGATAGACAAGAGCTATTATCCCTATCCCACGTACGCCGATCTGCTCTTCGGCGTAAGGTAATAACATAAAGAAAATTTAAGGAGTTGATTGATAATGAATGACATCGCGGCAGTTGTAAGCGAGATGGTCACAGCCGAGGCCTTCGGCATTTGGTATCTCATAGGAGCGGCCCTCGTGTTCTTTATGCAGGCAGGCTTTGCAATGGTGGAAACGGGCTTTACAAGAGCCAAGAACGCCGGCAATATTATTATGAAGAACCTCATGGACTTTTGCATCGGTACGGTCATGTTCGTACTGCTCGGCTTTGGTCTGATGATGGCAGAAGATTACGTATTCGGGCTTGTAGGTATTCCGAACCTTGATATTTTCACCGATTTCGGCACTTTTATCAAGGAAAACGCATCAAGTTTCGTCTTTAATCTCGTATTCTGCGCCACTACTGCAACCATCGTTTCGGGTGCCATGGCGGAGAGAACGAAGTTTTTGTCCTACTGTATTTATTCGGGAGTGATCTCGCTCATCATTTATCCCATTGAAGCAGGCTGGATCTGGAATTCTCAGGGTTGGCTTGCACAGCTCGGCTTCCACGATTTCGCAGGCTCTGCGGCCATTCACTCTGTCGGCGGTCTGACGGCACTTATAGGTGCCATCATGGTCGGCCCCCGTATCGGAAAGTACGTTAAGGATAAGGCAGGCAAGGTGAGAAAGGTCAACGCCATTCCCGGCCACTCCATTACGCTCGGTGCGCTCGGCTGTTTCATTCTGTGGTTCGGCTGGTACGGCTTCAACGGTGCCGCCGCTTGGGACGGAACGTCTCTTGCCTCCATTTTCCTGACTACCACGATCGCTCCCGCCGTTGCAACCTGCGTGACCATGGTATTTACTTGGATCAAAAACGGCAAGCCCGATGTTTCCATGTGCCTTAATGCGTCTTTGGCAGGACTGGTCGGAATCACGGCAGGCTGTGACGCGCTTGACGCACTCGGTGCAACCGTCGTAGGTGCCGTTTCGGGCATACTCGTTGTAGTAGTCGTTGAATTCCTCGATTTGAAGCTCCATATCGACGACCCCGTCGGTGCCGTCGGCGTACACTTCGCAAACGGTGTCTGGGGCACGCTCGCAGTCGGCCTTCTTGCAAACCCCGATGCTCCGGCAGGCCTTAGCGGTTTGTTCTATACCGGCAGCTTCAAGCTTATCGGCGTTCAGGCGCTTGGCATCGTTGCGGTCCTTGCATGGACGGCGGCAACAATGCTTGTAACGTTTACGATTATCAAAAAGACCGTCGGACTTCGTGTCAGCGACGAAGAACAGATCAAGGGACTTGACAGCACCGAACACGGTCTTCCCAGCGCATACGCGGACTTCGTCCCTGCCGTTGAAACTCTTGACTACGGCATGTATGAGGAAGCAGTTGCCGTCAGCGGCGACACTCCCGTAGCGGAAGCGGTCGAGGTCAAGAAGGTTCCCTCATTCAGAGAAGAGGGCGAGCCGAAGTTTACCAAGGTTGAGATCATTTGTAAGGAATCGCGCCTTGAGGTGCTCAAGAATGCGATGATGGATATCGGCATTACCGGTATGACCGTGTCACACGTCCTCGGTTGCGGAGTACAGAAGGGCAAGCCGGAGTATTACCGCGGCGTTCAGGTGGAGGCTACGCTGCTTCCCAAGGTGCAGGTCGACATAGTCGTCAGCAAGGTACCGGTCAGACAGGTCATCGAAACAGCCAAGAAGGCTCTTTATACCGGACATATCGGCGACGGTAAGATCTTCGTTTACGATGTTGAAAACGTCGTAAAGGTCAGAACCGGCGAGGAAGGCTACGACGCCCTCCAGGACGAGGAATAAATATTCAGCCAAAAGCGGATACCGCACGGAAGCTCGTGCGGTATCTGCGTACTAAGGGAGGATACTATGTGCTCGATTATGGGCTACTGTGGCAAAGCCACGGCACGGAAAACGGAAAAATTCAAAAAGGGCTTGGATAAAACGGTCTCGCGAGGCCCCGACGATACGAAGATCATTGATACGGGCAGGGGTCTGCTCGGCTTTCACCGTCTTGCCATAATGGGGCTTACCTCTGCCGGAATGCAGCCGTTTGAGCTGGGCGGAAGCTACGTGGTTTGCAACGGCGAGATATACGGCTTTGCAAAAACGAGGGAAAACCTCAAGCGCAAGGGCTACACTTTTGCAAGCGACAGCGACTGCGAGGTATTGCTCCCGATGTATTACGAATACGGGGTCAGCATGTTTGCCATGCTCGACGCGGAATTCGCCTGCATAATCTACGACGGCAGAACCGGAGAATACATAGCCGCGCGCGACCCGATCGGCATCCGTCCGTTGTTTTACGGCTACGACCCCGACGGTGTTATCCTCTTTGCGAGCGAAGCCAAAAATCTCATCGGCATTGCCGAAAAAGTCATGCCGTTTCCTCCGGGACACTATTACCGCGGCGGCGAATTCCACTGCTACTGCGATATTGCACGGGTTGACCGCGTGTGCAACGACGATCTTGAATCGGTTTGCACAAATATCAGGGAAAAGCTGATTTCGGGCGTGGAGAAGCGTTTGGTTGCCGATGCGAAGGTCGGTTTTCTGCTCTCGGGCGGTCTTGATTCCTCCCTCGTTTGCGCCATTGCGCAGAAAAAGAGCGCAGAACCCATCCGCACCTTTGCTATAGGAATGAGTGAGGACGCCATTGATCTCAAATACGCCCGTCAGGTTGCCGATTACATCGGCAGCAGTCACACAGAGGTGTATATGACTCCCGAGGAGGTCATCGCATCGCTCGAAAAAGTCATATCCATACTCGGAACGTACGATATCACCACCATCCGCGCAAGCATGGGCATGTATCTCGTTTGCAAGGCAATTCATGAGCAGACCGACGTTCGCGTGCTTCTGACGGGTGAGATATCCGACGAGCTTTTCGGATATAAATACACGGATTTTGCTCCCTCGGCATCGGAATTCCAAAAGGAATCCGAAAAGCGCGTGCGCGAGCTTCACATGTACGACGTTTTGCGCGCCGACAGATGCATTTCCGTCAACTCTCTGGAGGCAAGAGTGCCTTTCGGCGACCTTGACTTCGTTCGCTACGTCATGGCGGTCGATCCGTGCAAAAAGATGAACGTTTACGGCAAGGGCAAGTATCTGCTTCGCCACGCATTTGAGGATACCGATTATCTGCCGTACGAGATCTTGTGGCGCGAAAAAGCCGCGTTTTCGGATGCAGTCGGACATTCCATGGTTGATTATCTCAAGGAATATGCCGAGGGTCGGTACACCGACGGTGAATTTGAAGAAAAAAGGAAAAAATACACCCACGCCGCCCCTTTTACCAAGGAATCGCTCCTGTACCGTGAGATATTCGAGAAATATTATCCGGGGCAGAGCGAAATGGTCGTGGATTTCTGGATGCCCAATAAGTCATGGCAGGGATGCGATGTCGGCGACCCCTCCGCACGTGTGCTTTCTAACTACGGAGCAAGCGGAAAATAATTTTATGAATATTTCCGAAAAACTATTGACAAATATTCGACGCGGTGGTATAATAACCGCATAAACCGTTGAGGAAGAGTAAGTAAGCTTCACCCCGTTTTCCACAGAGAGCTGCAGGTGCTGGGATTGCAGTGTAAACAGTGTTGCCGAATGGACTTCCGAGGGCGAACAGAACGGGCGACGGCAGTCGCTTCAGTATGCAAGACGGAGCATGACTCTCCGTAAACAAAGGTCTGCATATATTTGTATGCGCAGAGTGGGCGTACTCTGAAGGTACGTCAAAGCCGGGTGGCACCGCAGAATGTTTTTTACATCCTGTCCCAGCGAGAAGATTATTTCTCGGGACAGGATTTTTTATTTTTCACGGAGGCGAAAGAATGATACTGCTGACGAAACGATGGCGAGCTTCGGTTCTGTAATCTGAAACGAAAACATATTATATCAAATGTTAAACCGCGCTTAACAAGCGGGTGAATATAATTTATTTAAGGAGAAAAACAAAATGAAATACAATAACGTTGAATTCGATACCTACTTCAAAAACTACCCCGATCAAAATGGATTTTTCGGCAAATACGGCGGATCTTACATTCCCGATGATCTGCAAAAGGCAATGGACGAGATAACCGAGGCTTACTTCACCATTTGCAAATCAAGTAAATTCATCAGTGAGCTGCGCAGAATTCGCAAGGAATTCCAAGGCCGACCCACGCCCATCTCGTATCTTGAGCGGCTGTCCTCCTCCCTCGGAAACGTTCAGCTTTACGTCAAGAGAGAGGATCTGAACCATACCGGCGCACATAAGCTCAATCATTGCATGGGTGAGGCACTTCTTGCAAAGTTCATGGGCAAGAAAAAGGTCATCGCGGAGACCGGTGCCGGTCAGCATGGCGTCGCACTTGCCACGGCTGCGGCGTATTTCGGACTGGAATGTGATATTTACATGGGAAGCGTTGATATTAAAAAGCAGGCTCCCAACGTGGCAAGGATGAAGATACTCGGCGCAAGAGTTATTGAGGTGACCGAGGGACTTGCAACACTCAAGGAGGCGGTCGATGCGGCTTTTGCGGCGTATTGCAAGGAGTATAAGGACTGCATTTATTGCATCGGCTCGGTCGTAGGTCCTCATCCGTTCCCGATGATGGTCAGAGATTTTCAGAGCGTAGTCGGCATTGAGGCGCGCGAACAGTTTATGGATATGACGGGAGAACTTCCGGATGCCGTAGTTGCCTGTGTGGGCGGCGGTTCAAACGCCATGGGTCTCTTCTCCGGATTTTTGAATGATCCCGTTGATATTTACGGTGTTGAGCCTCTCGGTAGAGGAACGGCGCTCGGTGATCACGCCGCAAGCCTCAGCTACGGTACCGAGGGTATCATGCACGGCTTCAACAGCATCATGCTCAAGGATGAAAACGGCGACCCGGCTCCCGTATATTCGGTTGCAAGCGGACTTGATTATCCCTCAAGCGGTCCCGAGCACGCCTTTTTGCACGATATCGGCAGAGTTAAATACGATGTGGTCAACGACGAGGAAACCATCGACGCCTTTTTCAAGCTTTCTCGCATGGAGGGAATCATTCCGGCGATCGAAAGCTCCCATGCGGTCGCATACGGCATGAAGCTTGCAAAGCAGATGAAGAAGGGCTCCATCCTCATCAACCTTTCCGGCAGGGGCGACAAGGATATGGATTACGTGATTGAAAAATACGGCATAAGATAAAGCCGACGATTTTTGTATTTTTTACGGTGAACTTTTCCGAAAGTGGTTGACAAAGCAAGAAAAAAGTAGTATAATTATGCGGTAAAGGCAAAGGCGTCTTTGAGTGCATAGCTCGAAGTGTCCCTGCTTCCTTTTGCAACAGAAAAGTTCATAAATTACGGGGCAATGAGGTCTTGTAGGGAATACAAGCCTCATTGCCCCCATTTTGTTTGTCAAACAATTTTTTGGAGGTTTTCATATATGGAAAAGCGGGCAATGATCTACGAGGGAAAGGCAAAAAAGGTTTACGCAACGGATGATCCGGAGCTGCTCATCGTCTCATACAAGGACGATGCAACGGCATTCAACGGCCTGAAAAAAGGCACGATAGCCGGTAAGGGTGTCATCAACAATCAAATGAGCAACGCACTCATGGCGGTGCTCCGGAAGGACGGCATACCCACGCACTTCGTCGAGGAACTGTCCGAGCGTGAAACTCTTGTCAAGCGCGTTAAGATCGTCCCCTTGGAGGTCATAATGCGCAATATTGCCGCAGGCTCTTTCTCAAAGCGTTACGGCGTGGAGGAGGGCTTCGTTTTTGACAGTCCCACCATTGAGTTCTCGTATAAGAATGACGAGCTTGGTGATCCGCTGATGAACGAATACCATGCAGTCGCAATGCACCTTGCCACCAAAGAGGAGATCGAAATCATAAAGAAGTACTCCTTCGGCGTAAATGAGAGGCTCAAAGCATTTTGGAAGGAATGCGGCGTTACTCTCGTTGACTTCAAGCTTGAGTTCGGCAGACTCTCGGACGAAAGCATCGTCCTTGCCGATGAAATAAGCCCCGATACCTGCCGCCTTTGGGACACGGCAAGCGGTGAAAAGCTCGATAAAGACCGCTTCCGCCGCGATATGGGTGGTGTCGAGGAAGCGTACAAGGAAATCATGAGCCGTCTTTCGGCTCACATTTAAGGAGGCAGGTCATGGCAAACAGCGTAATCGTAGGCATCAACTGGGGTGACGAAGGCAAGGGCAGGATGGTCGACCTGCTTACGGAGAACTATGATGTTGTCGTCCGCTATCAGGGCGGCGGCAATGCCGGACACACCGTCATCAACGAAAAGGGTAGATTTGCCCTGCACCTGCTCCCGTCCGGCATATTCCGCGACGGAGTTGTCAATATTCTCGGAAATGGCGTAGCGCTCGACCCCGAAAACCTTTGGAACGAGATAGAAGCCGTCCGCGCGCAGGGCGTACAGATAACACCCGAAAACCTCAAGATCAGTGACCGCGCCTCGCTCTTGCTCCCATGGCACAGAGACCTTGACGAGCTTGAAGAGAAGCGGCTTGCCGATAAGAAATTCGGCTCGACCAAACAGGGAATTGCACCGTTTTACTCCGATAAATATCAAAAAAAGACCGTGCTTGCCGGTGAGCTTTACTACCCGGACGAGCTGAAGGCGCACATTACGGACTTACTTGAATGGAAAAATCTCACTCTGCAAAGAGTTTACGGCGCAAGGGGCTACACGGCGGAGGAAACGCTTGCATGGCTTGCCGATTACGGCGAGAAGATCAAGCCCTTCGTTTGCAATACGGGTGCCTTCATGCGTCAAGCGCAGAAGAACGGATCGAATATACTCTTTGAGGCACAGCTCGGCTCTCTGCGTGACCTTGATTTCGGCATACACCCGTACACCACCTCGTCAAACACCACCGCCGCATACGCCCCCATCGGTTCGGGGCTTCCTTCTGCAAAGCTCGATGACGTCATCGGCGTCGTAAAAGCATATTCCACTTGCGTAGGCGAAGGTCCTTTCGTTTCCGAGATGTTCGGCGACGAAGCGGAAGAACTTCGCAAGGCGGGATTTGAATACGGAGCTAAGACGGGCAGACCTCGTCGCGTCGGCGCGCTTGATATCGTTGCCACGAGATACGGCGTTGAGGTTCAGGGCGCGACCGAGATAGCACTTACAAAGCTTGACGTGCTTTCCTACATGAAGAAGATCCCCGTATGTACCCACTACCGTGTAAACGGCGAGCTTACCGATGAGTTCCCGTTCCCCACGGCACTCAAACACGCCGAGCCGGTGATTGAGTGTTTCGACGGATGGGAGTCGGATATTTCGGGCATTCGCAAATTCGAGGATCTGCCAAAAGCGGCTCAAAAGTACGTAGAATTTATTGAGCGGAGCATCGGTTGCCCCGTTACCTACGTTTCCGTGGGCGCAGAGCGCGAGAGCATAATCATCAGAAAAGGAGAGAGCAAATGAAGGGCAATTATGAATCCCCCCTTTCGTCAAGATACGCCTCGGAATTCATGAGAGAACTGTTCTCCTCGGACACGAGATATAAAACGTGGCGCCGCCTTTGGGTATCCCTCGCAAAAGCCGAGCATGAACTTGGCCTTCCCGTAAGCGAGGAGCAGGTGCGCGAGCTTGAAGCTCACGTTGGTGATATTGATTACGAAGTGGTTGAAAAGCGTGAAGCCGAGGTCAGGCACGACGTTATGGCGCACGTGTACGCCTACGGCTTGGTCGCTCCCGGCGCCGCCGGTATTATCCACCTCGGTGCAACGAGCTGTTACGTTACCGACAACGCCGACCTCATCATTTACCGCGACGGGCTTCGTTATATTCGCGGCGAGCTTTTGAAGGTCATTGCAAATCTGTGCGATTTTGCCGAGAAATATAAGGCTCTGCCCACACTCGGCTACACACATTATCAGCCTGCACAGCTCGTGACCGTCGGCAAGCGCGCAAGCCTTTGGCTTCAGGACTTCCTTTCCGATCTTGAAGAGATCGATTTTGCCATCGGGAACATCAGATTCCTCGGTTGCCGCGGCACTACGGGTACGGAGGCAAGCTTCGTTGACCTTTTTGAGGGTGATAACGCAAAAATTGACGAAATGAACGCAAGAATCGCCGCAGATTTCGGCTTTGAGAGCTGTTTTCCCGTTTGCGGACAAACCTATCCCCGAAAGGTGGACAGTCGAATACTCAACGCACTTTCCTCGGTGGCGCAGTCGGCCTACCGCATGGCAAACGATATTCGCCTGCTTCAGCATGACAGGCAGGTCGAGGAACCGTTTGAGAAAAATCAGATAGGCTCGTCGGCTATGGCGTATAAACGAAATCCCATGAGGAGCGAGCGCATATGCTCCCTTTCCCGTTACCTCATGGCGGACGCCGTGAACGCTCCCATGACGGCATCCGCGCAATGGCTCGAGCGCACGCTTGACGATTCGGCAAACCGCCGCATCTCGCTCCCCGAGGGCTTCCTTTGCGCCGACGCGGTGCTTCGCCTTTGCCGGAACGTAACGGACGGCCTTTGCGTCAATGAAAAGATAATTGATAAGACCGTGCGCGAATATCTTCCCTTCATCGCAACCGAAAATCTTATGATGGAGGCTGTCAAGCGCGGCGGCAACCGCCAGGAGCTGCACGAGATCATTCGCCGCTGTTCCATGGAAGCCACGGCGAATATGAAGAACGGCGAGCCTTGCAATCTGCTCTCGATCCTCGCAAAAGAGCCGAGCTTCGGCATGACGGAGAGCGAGATGGAGGAGCTTCTCACACCGAGCCTTTATATCGGCAGATGCCCCGAGCAGGTAGAGGCGTTGGTTGACAGCGCAAGGCCGCTTACAGCCGGTATTGACCGACGATCCGCTGTGATAAACGTGTGAGGTGGAGAATGGAAAAAATATTGGTTCTTGACTTCGGCGGTCAGTATAATCAGCTGATCGCGCGCCGCGTTCGTGCCGCACGGGTTTACGCCGAAATAGTCCCGTATAATAAGATAACACCCGAAGAAATACATAAGGTCGGATATAAGGGCATAATTTTCACCGGCGGTCCCAACAGCGTGTATGACCCGGCCTCACCGCATTACGATGCGAGAATACTGTCCATCGGCATACCGATACTCGGCATTTGCTACGGAGCACAGCTTATGGCTTATATGGCAGGCGGTGAGGTATCCTCGGCGGAAAACGGCAGTGAATACGGAAAAACGACGGTATATTGTGCAAGATCCCCTATATTTGACGGTGTACCGTATGAAAGCAACTGCTTCATGAGCCATACCGACTATATCAGCCGCGTGCCGGATGGCTTTTGTGTGACCGCGCATACCTCGCAATGTCCGTGTGCCGCCATGTGCGACGAAAGCCGAAGTCTCTATGCCGTACAGTTCCACCCCGAGGTAACGCATACGGACTACGGCACGAGGATCATAGAGAATTTCGTTCATTCGATCTGCGATTGCAAGCCGGATTGGAAGCCCGAAAGCATTGCAGAGAACAAAATATCCGAGCTGCGCGAAAGTCTCGAGGGCAAAAAGGTTCTGCTGGCTCTTTCGGGCGGCGTTGATTCATCCGTGGCGGCGGTGCTTCTGCACAAGGCCATCGGCAGTCGCCTGACTTGCGTGTTCGTTGACCACGGCTTGCTCCGCAAGGACGAGGGCGACTATGTTGAAACGACCTTCGGTCGTGGCTTCGGTATCAATCTCATTCGCGTAAACGCACAAGAGAGATTCCTCGCGAAACTCTGCGGCGTGACCGAGCCGGAGAAGAAAAGGAAGATCATCGGCGAGGAATTCATCCGCGTATTTGAAGATGAAGCGAAGAAGCTCGGACATATCGACGTTCTGGCGCAGGGAACGATATATCCCGACGTGATCGAAAGCGGAAAGGGCGATTCTGCGGTCATCAAAAGCCACCACAATGTGGGCGGCCTTCCCGACGTCATATCCTTTGAAAGCATCGTCGAGCCGCTTCGTGACCTGTTTAAGGACGAGGTCCGTGAGGTCGGCGAGGAGCTGGGTATTCCGCATGAGCTTGTTTGGCGTCAGCCGTTCCCCGGTCCGGGGCTTGCCGTTCGCATTATCGGCGAGATAACGAAGGAAAAGCTCGACCTTTTGAGAGAAGCAGATGCCGTATTCCGTGAGGAAATAGCAAAGGCAAAGCTTGAAAAAGAAACGAATCAATATTTTGCGGTGCTTACCGACCTGTGTTCGGTCGGTGTCATGGGTGATGCACGTACCTACGGCCGTACGGTTGCGCTTCGTGCCGTCACGACGGATGATTTCATGACGGCGGAATGGACGCGCCTGCCCTACGAAGTCCTTGCCCGTGCAAGCAGCAGGATAACAAATGAAGTCAAAGGCATCAGCCGAGTGGTCTACGACATTACGTCAAAGCCCCCGGCAACGGTGGAATGGGAATAAAACGATAAAAAGAGGTGTGGCATGACTAAGTATATTTTTGTAACGGGCGGAGTTGTATCGGGACTTGGAAAAGGCATTACGGCGGCGTCCCTCGGCAGACTTTTGAAGGCGAGAGGGCTTAAGGTGGCGGCGCAAAAGCTCGACCCATATATCAACGTTGACCCCGGCACAAGGAGCCCCTATCAGCATGGCGAGGTCTACGTTACCGAGGACGGCGCGGAAACAGATCTCGATCTCGGTCACTACGAGAGATTTATTGACGAGAACCTGAATAAATATTCAAATCTGACCACCGGTAAGGTCTACTGGAACGTCCTGAACAAGGAGCGCCGCGGCGAATATCTCGGCTCCACCGTTCAGGTCATACCGCACATCACGAATGAGATAAAGGAGTTCGTTTACCGTGTCGGTAAAAAGACCAATGCCGACGTCGTCATCACCGAGATAGGCGGCACCATCGGCGATATTGAGTCCCAGCCCTTCCTTGAGGCCGTCAGACAGATATCGCTTGAGGTAGGCAGGGAGAACAGCCTGTTTATTCACGTAACGCTCGTGCCCTTCCTGCGCGGCTCGGACGAGCATAAGTCCAAGCCTACCCAGCACTCGGTCAAGGAACTGCAGGGCATGGGTATCAATCCCAATATCGTGGTGCTTCGCTGCGACGAGCCGCTTGAGGAGAGCATTTTCCAAAAGATTTCCCTCTTCTGCAACGTCAAACCGGATTGCGTTATTGAAAATATCACGCTTCCGAACCTTTATGAAGCACCCCTGATGCTTGAAAAGTCGCATTTCTCATCCGTGGTATGCCGTGAACTGGGAATCGATGCACCGGAACCCGACCTTTCCGATTGGACGGCAATGGTCGAGCGTATCAAGAACCGTCCGTACAGCGTAAATATCGGGCTTGTCGGCAAATACGTCGGTTTGCACGACGCCTACCTTTCGGTTGCCGAGGCTTTGCGCCATGCAGGCTATCTCCACAATTCCCATATCAAGATCCATTGGATAGATTCCGAGAATCTGAATGATGATAACGTCGATGAAGTCCTTTCGGGTCTTGACGGCATCCTCGTCCCCGGTGGCTTCGGAAGCCGCGGCATCGAGGGCATGATATTGGCGGCAAGGTACGCGAGAGAGCATTATATTCCGTACTTCGGTATATGTCTCGGCATGCAGATCGCCGTTATCGAATACGCGCGCAACGTTTGCGGAATCAAGGATGCAAATTCCGGTGAATTTGACGAGCAATGTGCGCATAAGGTCATTGATTTCATGCCGGGACAGAGCGACGATATAGACAAGGGCGGCACGCTGCGCCTCGGCGCATACCCCTGCATAATTGCCGAGGGTACGACGATGGAGCGTTGCTACGGCAGCCGCGAGATCAGCGAGCGCCACCGCCACAGATACGAATTCAATAACGATTACCGTCAGCTTTTGCAATCACACGGACTGACCCTCAGCGGCACCTCTCCGGACGGACGGCTTGTTGAAACGGTGGAGCTTACCGAGCGTCCTTTCCACGTAGGCGTGCAGTATCACCCCGAATTCAAATCAAGGCCCAATAAGCCTCAGCCCCTGTTCGTAGGCTTCATCGGCGCGGCACTCCGGAGATCAAAAGGGTGACAGAATGAAGTGTTCCGATGCAAAGATCCACGAAGAATGCGGCGTTTTCGGCGCGATGTCGGAGGGGGCGTGCGATATTGCAAGTCTTGCGTATTACGGCCTTTACGCCCTTCAGCACAGAGGGCAGGAAAGCTGCGGCATCGTAGTCAACGACGACGGCGTGTTTACATCGCAAAAAGACACGGGGCTTCTCTCCGAGGTGTTCACGGACGAGGGACTGAAGCGTTTTCCGCGGGGAACGATGGCGGTCGGTCATGTTCGTTACGGAACAACCGGCGGCTCCGGACGCAATAATTGCCAACCCATAGAGGTCAACCACCAGAAGGGAAAAATGGCGCTTGCGCATAACGGCAATCTCTCCAATGCGGCAAAGCTGCGAGACGAGCTGGAGCTTTCCGGCGCAATCTTTCATACAACGAGCGACACGGAAATAATCGCTTACGTGATAACGAAGGAGCGGTTGACGGCCCCCTCGATTGAAGAAGCCGTCAGCCGTGCCATGAATACGCTTGACGGTGCGTATTCACTTGTGCTGATGTCCTCTCGTAAGCTTGTCTGTGCCCGTGACAAATACGGCTTCCGTCCGCTCTGCTACGGTAAAACGCCGGACGGCACTTACATCGTTGCATCCGAATCCTGTGCCATTGTTGCCGTTGGAGGTGAGGTCATTCGCGACGTTGAACCCGGTGAGATACTTGTGTTTACCGAATCAGGCGTTACCTCGCACCGCGAGCATTGCAATACGGCGAAAAAGAAGCTCTGCGTTTTTGAGTACATCTATTTTGCCCGTCCCGATTCGATAATTGACGGCGTTTCGGTACACGAAGCGAGAGTGAGGGCGGGCGAGGTACTTGCAAAAACTCATCCGTGCGAGGCGGACCTTGTCGTCGGCGTTCCCGATTCGGGACTTGACGCGGCTCTCGGCTTTTCACGTGCATCGGGCATTCCCTACGGCATCGGACTTATTAAAAATAAGTATATAGGCAGAACCTTTATTGCTCCCGACGGCAGGCTCGATAAGGTCAAAATCAAGCTCTCCGCTGTTACTGCCGCCGTTAAGGGCAAACGCATCGTGCTGATAGACGATTCCATAGTGCGCGGCACGACCAGCGGCAGGATAGTTAAGCTCTTGCGCGATGCCGGGGCAAGTCAGGTGCATATGCGCGTGTCCTCGCCGGAATTTCTGCATCCCTGCTATTACGGCACGGATATCGACTCGGAGGAAAACCTGATCGCCGCAAACCACTCCGTACCCGAGATCTGCAAAATGATCGGTGCGGATTCTCTCGGATTTTTACCGACCGCCGGGTTATGCACATTGACCGGGAACCGTGAATACTGCAGCGCCTGCTTTACGGGTGATTACCCAACGGAGATCCCGAAAAACACTTACAAAAACAGATTTGAAGAAAAATTATCGAAACGCACAAAATGAGGTAGGCCAATGAACGAGAACAGAAAGATTATTCTTGAGGACGGAGAGGAATACTACGGCTTTGCCTTCGGAGATATGTGCGACCGCGTATGTGAGATCGTGTTCAACACGTCAATGGTCGGTTATCAGGAGATACTTTCCGATCCCTCTTATACCGACCAGGCGGTTGTCATGACCTATCCGCTTATCGGAAACTACGGCATGGCGGATGATGATTATGAGACCGAGATGCCCACCATCGGTGCCTTTATCGTCCGCGAATACAACGACGAGCCTTCAAACTTCAGAAGCACTCATACACTTGCCGAGGTGATGCAAAAATATCACATTCCCGGCATTTACGGAATAGACACGAGAAAGCTTACGCGCTCCATACGCGACCGCGGCTCTCGCCGCGTGCTTTTGACCGATGCCGAAACC
>JBJDZD010000101.1:0-8111 GCA_051867815.1 Eubacteriales bacterium
AGCTTTTCCGGTATCCTCGGCACGAAGAATGCCATTGCATCGACAAAGTATTCCACGACCGGTCTTTCAGCCGAGGATAAGGCGGATATTGCTGACATAGGCTACGGCGTTTCCGTCATCGGCATTGAAAAGATGTTCTCGGATTCCAAGGGCTACACCACGGCGGTGGAAAATCTCGTCAACGGCCATTGGGGCTCTTCGCTGATGGCGTGCTTTGAGTTTGACGGCAATCACTACAATATCAAAGGCGAGCTTGACGAAAACTCCGATTACACGGGACTTATCACGCTGAATTTCGGTTCCAAGCATAAATTTGACGCGATTGGCTTCTCGTCCGGAAGCCTCAAAGGCTTCCCGGGCGTAGCTGAGGTCTATGTCAGCGACGACGGCGTGAATTGGACCCTTGTCCCCACGGCTTGCTGGGATAACGTCAACGGCAAAACGTTGGTCAGCTGCGGTGAGACTCCTGCCGACCCCTGGAACGGAAACACCGGTAAGGTCACCTGCCTGTTTGACATGGACGGCGTGAGCGGTCAGTATGTTCGCATCGGCATTATCATAGGCAGAAACGACGAGGAAGTCAAGTACAACACCATAAACACCCGTGAAATACTCGTTTACGGTGAAAAACTCAGCTGAAATGAGGTTCTTCAAAAGAATCCTTCCCGCATGTTTTGACCGCAAGGACATTGCGCACAATATACTCTTTGCAATCGTCGCTCTGATCTTGATAGTTGCTTGCTTTCAGATGCAGAGCAAGGAGATGCGGATGATGGAGTATTCCGTCGGTGGCGAGGTGCCGAGCGATATTTATATCCGTCAGTTTGACGCTTGGATGAAGGGGCAGGTCGCGCTTGATCTGCCCGTTGATCCCAAGCTTGAGGCTTTGGAAAACCCCTACGACCCGGCAGCTCGCCGCGAGGCAGGTGCGTCGTTTTATTGGGACTATGCATATTACAACGGACAGTTTTACTCATATTTCGGTATCGCACCGATTCTTACCGTACACGCGCCGGCGTATGCGCTGACGGGAAAACTGCCTAACATCCCCATGACTTGCCTGATACTTGCAATAGCGGCGGTCTTCATGACGGCGCTTGCCTACCGCGAGGTAGTGCTTCGCTTTATAGAAAAGCCGAATTTTTGGCTCTTCCTTTTGGGACTTGCAGGCGTGGTCTCGGCAAGCGGCGTGTATCTCGGCGTGCTTTGCTCTGATATGTACTATGTTGCCGTGCTTTCGGCGCAGGTGTTCTCAATGGCGTTCGTTTTTCTTGCGGTACGCGCCATGAGGGAGGGCAAGCTGTGGATGCGCATGGCGCTTTTGGTGCTTGCGGCGCTTTCGCTGACGCTTACGGTCTGGTCGCGGCCTACCGTTGCGCTGATATGCGTGGCGGTGTTTCCGTTCTTTATCGAGTTTCTCTGCAGGATTCGCCGCGAGACGCTCAAGGACGGCGTTTTGACCGTTTGCGCATTTGCCGTACCGCTGATTATGGGTGCGGCGGCAGTTATGATCTACAATGCCGCGCGGTTTTCGTCGCCCTTTGATTTCGGCTCGACTTATCAGCTGACGGTCAGCGACGTGTCGTTGAATACCCTTGACAGCTCACTGTTGTTTTCGGCGTTTTTCTCGTATTTCCTATGTCCGGCGTGGCAGACGGAGGTCTACCCTTATATCGAACTGCGCCGTCAGCTCGTCCTGCCGACGACCGACCGCTATATTTATGCCGACCGCGCCTGCGGTGCGTTTGCTTACGGCTTGCCGCTCGGCATCCTCCTATATCCTCAGCTGTATAGCCTGGAGAAAGGCCGCGGCGAGCGCGATATTGCGAAAGCGGCAGTCGTTTTGCTTACGGCAGGTCTTGCTTTCGGCATAGCATTTTCGGATTTCTGCATTGGCGGTGTGAATATGAGGTATATTTACGACATCAGCTTGATGCTCACCCTGATATCGATCGCGGTGCTGATGAATTACAGCGCAAAAGCAAGCGGAATGACTAAGATAGCGATTTCTGCTCTGACAGCCCTGCTCTGTGCCGTTTCCGTGTGGACGAATATCGGAGTTGTGATGACTTTTACGGCTAAATAATGCAATAGCAAAGCCCTGACCCGTGTGGGTCAGGGCTTTGCTATTGCATCGAGGGCCGACGGAACGTCGCCGTATTCGGCGAGCGCTTTTGCGGCGGTTTCGCGGTCGGCGCCCGAAAGCTCCATGATGATGCGCGTTGCGCGTTCGATCAGCTTTTCATTGGTCGGGCGGACGTTAATCATGAGGTTTGAGCGAACCTTGCCGGTCTTTATCATAGCGCAGGTGGAGAAAATGTTAAGTATCAGCTTTTGCGCCGTGCCTGCCTTTAGTCGGGTCGAGCCGGAAATGACCTCCGGACCGACATATACGGAAACAGCCACATCCCCCTGTGCTTCCATAAGGGAGCCGGGGTTGCAGGTGACGGCAATCGTTTTACAGCCGCGCTCGCGCGCTTCTCTGAGCGCACCGAGGACGAAGGGCGCTCTGCCGGATGCGGAGAGACCGACCACAACGTCGCCCTCGCCTGCACCGTCCTCAAGGATGGCGCGCGCGCCCCATTCCTCGCTGTCCTCCGCTCCCTCAACCGCGCGGAACATTGCCCTCTCACCGCCGGCAATGATGCCGCGCACGAGGTCGTAGTCAACTCCGAAGGTGGGAGGGCATTCCGAGGCGTCAACCACTCCGAGCCTGCCCGAGGTGCCGCAGCCGACGTATATCAGATGTCCGCCGCTTTCGAGGGCATCGCTGATGATATCAACAGCCGCCGCAATTTCGGGGAGCTTTTCGTCAATGGCGTCCTCAACGGCGCGGTTCTCCGAGTTTATCAGTCCCACCATCTCAAGGGTAGAGAGCTTGTCGATATTCATCGTCCGGGGGTTTCTGCCCTCGGTTTTGAGCTTGTCGTAATTGTCGCGCATCAGTGCCTCCTCGGATCAAAGCCTTCAAAAACGGCAATGTCGCCGCGCGCCTTTGCGGTACCGTATTTTTCGGGAGTGTTGACCGTCCATGTGAACGTCAGGACGTTCCAGACCTTTTTGCAGATGACCAGTGGAAGGAGCTTTGGATGATTGCAGTCGTATGAGATGAAATCGGGCTTTGCAAGGCAATTAAATATCATGCTCGATGCAAGGAAACGGATGAAAATATTGCCCTTTGTTCCCTTTGCAAGAAAATTGGAGACGAGGACGCCGCGCACAACTCTGGGGCGGTGCTTGCGGAACCAATTAATAAGGAAGGGATTGAAGGATTTTACACAATAGTAGCCCTCATATTTGTCGAGCATCTTGGCAACCTCCTCGCAAAGGCGGGTGTCGTTGCCCTTAAGCTCGATGCAGAGCGGAGTTGTCGGGGCGATGGCATTCAGAACCTCTTCAAAGAGCGGGATCTTCTCATAGGTGCCGTTGATCGCCACCCAGCTAAGCTCGGATGCTGTCAGCGCGTCCACTCTCTCGGGGCGTCCGCACATGCGCTCAAGGGTGTCGTCGTGAAAGACAACGACCACATTGTCCGAGGAAAGGCGGACGTCAAGCTCAATGCCGTAGCCCTCGCGGTCTGCGGCGCGGAACGCCTGCATGGTGTTTTCAACGGCAAAGTCACCGTGCAGGCCGCGGTGCGCATAGTCCACCTTGAGCGGCTCGATGCTGGTTTTAGGCTCGGGGCGCGGACGGATAAGGAATACGTATCCGAGCGATAAAAGTGCAAGTGCGATGATAATATACAGAAAGATCATAATAACTCCATTATTCGGGCTTTGAATCGCCGTGGCGAACGAAGAACATGGTAACGAATGCGCATCCGGCGAAAATTGCGGCGTAGGGGAAGAGTATCTTCATGCCGAAGTTGTCCATTAAGAAGCCGGATACGACGGGGGTGAGGGTCTGAGCCGCCATGCTTGCCGTGTAATAAAAGCCGGTGTATTTACCGACGTTGCCGCCGCGTGCAAGCTCGACGACCATGGGGAATGAGTTGACGTTTATGGTTGCCCATCCGATGCCGGCGAGGGCGAAGAGTATCATCATTACGGGCAGGGGCGTGCCTGCATCCAGGAAGGCAGCAACGGCAAATGCCGAGGTAAGCATGATAACGCCTGCGAGAATGGTCTTTTTTCTTCCCACCTTGGATGCGATCATACCAACGGGCAGATAAGCAATAAGCGCCGCGATATTCGCAACGAGCAGGGTGCTGTTGTAGTCGAGCTGAAGCACCTGTCCGGCGTAAACGGAATATTTGCTCGTTACGGCGTTGTAGCCGAAGAACCAAAGCACGACCGAGCCGAGCAGGAGGATGAGCGAGGTAAATTCGCTCTTTGAGAGCTTGCGGCTACCCGAAGCGTCGCTTTCGTCGTCGCCCTCAACGATGTTATGCTCGCGGCTGATCTCTTCCATTTCCTTTACGAAGCGCGGCTCGCGGACGGTGCTGATGAAGATAACCAAGCTGACGAGCATGATGCCTGCAACGATGCAAAAATAGCCGGTGTATGGCATGTACGTATTCTTGGTCGAACCCGTGGCAAGGATGATGCCGAGGCCGAGTATCAGGCTTCCGCCGATCGTTCCCATGAGGTTGATGACGGCGTTTGCCTTAGAGCGGAGCGGTCGCGGCGTAACGTCGGGCATGAGCGCGACGGCAGGAGTGCGGAAGGTTGCCATGGAGAGCAAGAGAATGAGCAGAATACCGATGAAGGTGATGAGCATGCTGGGGTCCTTGCCCACGATCTCCTCGTGGATATAGGCGGTGCGTGCCGGAACCATGTAGTCGGTGTAGTTTGCCTTATCGGTCTCTTCGCCGCTTAAGGGCGAGAGGGCAAGAAATTCTTCGCGCGTGAATTTTTCGCTGAGGACGTATTCCTCTCCGTCCGGGGTGTAGAGGGGCGAGGAATATTCGTAATCGTAGAGGGTGGCGCGTGCCTCGACGGATTCGAGGTCGGCAATGTTGCCGAGACGGTCAAGCTGAGCCGAATCCACGAAGGAAAGACCTATGAGGGTCGCCGCCGCAATAAGAGTGCCGATGATGATAAAGGGCGTGCGACGGCCGAGCTTGGATTTGGTCTTATCGGATATGATTCCGAAGATGGGCAATAGGAACAAAGCAAAAACATTGTCCGCCGCCATGATAACGCCCGACCATGTCTGCGACATGCCGAAGCGGTCTGTGAGGATCTTGGGAACTATGGTGTCATATGCCTGCCAAAAGGCGCATATCAGGAAAAAGGCAAAGCCTACGAATAAAGTGCGTTTGTAATTGAGCTTCATTTTTGCTTCCTCTTTTCAAGAATATATTTCGTTTTAAGTATTGCTGCTTGGGTTTTTCCGTCGGTTATCTCTCCGCAGGCGATCATGTCGCAAAGGCGATCAAGCGGAATGGCTTCAATGTCAATGAATTCGTCATCGTCAAAATCCGTTTCGCCCATCGTCAGTCCCTCTGCCAGATACATGGAAAGAACTTCGCCGAGAATGGCGGGGGAGGGGATGAAATCGCCGATGTGGGTAAGTGTTTCGCAGGTTGCACCCGTTTCCTCGCGAAGCTCACGCAGAGCCGCCGCACGGCGGTCGGTCTCGCCCGGCTCGAGCTTGCCGGCAGGTATCTCGAGAAAAACGCGCCCGTGTGCATAGCGGTATTGGCGTACGCAAAGCACTTCGCCGCGTTCGTTGAGCGGAACGATGCTCACGCCGCCCGGATGAAGCACATGCTCACGCACTGCTTCCTTGCCGTCGGGCGTTTCTACGCGGTCAACGACCATGGTTAGTATTCTGCCCTCGTATTTTACCTCGCCGCCGAGCTTGCGTTCGGTTTTGTCAATATTTTGCAAACGATCACCCCATTATATAGTATATAACTTATGCAGTTAATACTATTATACACTATTTTTTGCCGAATGTAAAGAATTTTTTGCAGATTGAAGCCCTTAAGCCTTGCATTTTCAGCCGTTTTGTGATAAAATTAAGAAAATCTTTAACTTGGGCGGTGTACCGATGCTTGATCAGACGAGAACCCGTGCTTTGCTCGGCGACAAAGGAATAGAAAAGCTGAGAAGCTCGCATGTTGCGGTTTTCGGCTTGGGCGGCGTCGGCGGACATTTGGCTGAGGCCTTGGCGCGGTCGGGTGTGGGCGAGCTGACCCTCATCGACGGCGACGTCGTTTCGCCATCGAACGTCAACCGACAGATCATTGCCACGCAGGCGACCGTCGGCAGGCCGAAGAGCGAAGTCATGGCGGAGCGCGTGCTTTCAATCAACCCCGAATGTAAGGTGCATCCGGTAAACCTCTTTTATCTGCCCGAAAATGCCGATGAGATCGACCTTGCACAGTTTGATTTCATTGCCGATGCCGTTGATACGGTCACGGCGAAGGTGGAGCTTATCTGCCGCGCCGAAGCGTTGGGAGTGCCCGTTATCGCATCCATGGGTGCAGGGAACAAGCTCTGTCCGGAGCGATTCCGCATATCTGATATATCGCAAACAAGCGTTTGTCCCCTTGCCAAGGTTATGCGCAAGAAGCTCCGGGAGAGGGGAATAAAGAGACTTGACGTCGTTTGGTCGGACGAGGAGCCTCGCCGCGCCGTGGGGCTTGGAAGCGAGAACGGCAGAAATGTCCCCGGAAGCCTTTCCTTCGTGCCCGGCACCGTGGGTATGATAATGGCAGGCTATATCATCAGAAATCTTTGTAATATGGAGATACAAAAATGAAATTTGACAGAGAAAAATACCTTTCCTATTGTTTTGACACGGTAAAACGACTTATGGAGGTTCCCAGCCCCAGCGGATACTCGCGCGAGATATCCGTGCTTCTTGGCGATATCGCATCCGAGCTGGAGCTTGGCTTCGAGCCGACCAAAAAATCCTGCTTTTTCCTTACATATAAGGGCAAAAGCTCCGATAAGGCTCTCGGAGTTGCCGCTCATTGCGATACTCTCGGTGCCATGGTGCGCTCGATAGACGCAAACGGCGACCTCAATTTTGCTCCCGTCGGCGGTGTGCTTTGCAATTCTCTGGACGGCGAATACTGCTTCGTCATCACCCGTGATGGCAAGAGATACACCGGTACCATACTTTCCCGTTCGCCGTCGGTCCACGTTTTCTCGGACGCGAGAAGCCGCGCTCGCGATGCGGAAAATATGTACGTCCGTCTTGACGAGAACGTCAAATGCGCGGCGGATACCCGCGCCCTCGGCATCGAAAACGGTGACTATATCTGCTTCGAGCCGAAAACGCAGGTAACCGAGAGCGGTTATCTCAAATCCCGTTTCATTGACGACAAGGCAAGCGTTGCCTGCATCCTGACGGCGTTAAAGATCATGAAGGACGAGGGGATCGTTCCCGAAAACGACGTTAAATTCCTCGTTTCGATGTATGAGGAGGTCGGTCACGGCGCGGCTTATGTGCCGGACAACCTCATCTCCATGCTTGCGGTCGATATGGGTTGTATCGGCAAGGATCTTGCCTGCGACGAGCATACCCTTTCGATCTGCGCAAAGGACGCCGGCGGCCCCTACGACTACGAGCTGACGGGCAAGCTGGCAGATATGGCAAGGTCGGCAGAGCTGCCGTATTGCGTTGACCTCTATCCCTATTACGGCTCGGACGTCGGTGCTATGTGGCGCGCAGGTCACGATGTTCCCGGCGCACTCATCGGCCCCGGCGTTCACGCCTCCCACGGTATGGAGCGCACGCACGCGGATGCGCTCATGGCAACCGTCGAGCTTGTCACGATGTATTTGGGAGCGTAACCATGGATAAGTTTAAGATAGGCATAATCGGCCTCGGCTGCCGCGGCACCTCGATGACCGAGCTTCTCGCGGAGCGCGAGGATATTGACATCGTTGCCATCTGCGACGAATATGAGGACAGATGCGAAAGCATGCGCTCAAAGCTTGAAGAAAAGGGGTATTCGCCGAAGATCTTCCAAAGCTTTGAGGAGCTTATCGCCGCTCCCGATGTTGAGATCGTGTTTGTTTTCAGCGCGTGGGAGAATCACGTTCCGGCGGTCGTTGCTTCGATGAAGGCGCGCAAGCCCGTTGCCTTTGAGGTCGGCGGAGCCTACAGCATCGAGGATTGCTTCCTACTCTTCGAGACTCACAGAGCCACGG
>JBJDZD010000102.1:0-36577 GCA_051867815.1 Eubacteriales bacterium
CAAATCGACAGGCTCCATGTAGCTCTTCGCATCCGAGAGATTCTTTCCGATCGAATCCGGAATATAAGCAACAACCTCCGCTGCGATCCCTGCCTTGACGGCAAGACCGACCGACGTACATATTGCAGAGAAGAAGAAGGGCTTTATTGCAGGGAAATATATGCGACTTACCACGGTAGTCGGCTTAAGCGAGAAAACCTTTGCCATGTCGAGCAATTCCTTCGGCGTTGAAGCAATGCCCTCGCGCAGGTTCTCGTAAAGCACGGGGAAGATCATGGTAAACGTTATTGCCGAGGGCAATAACCGGCGGCTGATAATGAATATGGCAATCAGTATGAAGGACACCACGGGGACTGATTTCATCAGCGTTACGGCAGGGGCGAATATCCTGTCAGCCACCTTTGAGCGCGCACAAAGTGCGGATATGAGCGCTGCCGCCGGGATTGCCGCCGTCACGCCGATGACGATGCGCAGAAGCGAAAGCCCCGTAAATCTCCAAAAGTCCGCTGTTGCCGCAAGCTCAAAAAGTCTTCGGAGAGTCTCGAGTGGCGACGGGAATATCAGAGAATTACCCACCGCCTGGGCGCACGCCTGCCACAGCGCAAGCCAAAACAGCGCAACGCCGAGCGAGGAAGCAAATTTTTTAACGGTTTTCATTTAACCGAATATATTTTCATCCGGCATTGCGCCACCTACCGATGAAGGCACCTGATCAAACAGCGCCCCCCAGAATTCCATCAGCGCTTTTTCCATGTCCTCACCGACAAGGTAGGTGATATTGCATCTCGGAATTGCGTTCTTAACAAGCTCCTCGCTGTTTGCAATTCCTGCCGATACGACTGCTTTTGCCGCTGCTTGGGGGTCGGAGTTGAGTGTGCCGACGGACTGCTCGTACGCCTTGAGGAAGTTTTCAACTGCAACGGGATGCTCGTCGACAAAGGCTTTCCTTGTGATCAGACAGCCCTGAACAAGTTCGGTGCCCGTCAAGGCCTTCCATTCATTTGAAAAGTCAAGTGCGACACGAAGCGACTGATTCTTGGTCATGGCTGCGGTGACCTTCGGCTCGGGTATTACGCCGAGAGCGGCTTTTCCGCTTGCGAGTGCCGCGGTCAACTCGTCGGGCGTTGCATAGGTGTAATCAAGTGTGACTTTGTCCTCGAGTCCTGCCAGCCTGAGCAAGGCCTTGAGAACATATTCGGGATTCGAGCCGCTTCCGGGCAGATAAACGGTCTTTCCCTCAAGGTCGGAAAGAGAATTTACGGTGTTTCCGTTTTCGATCATGTAAAGAACGCCGAGAGTGTTGACCGCAAGTACCTCAATGCCGCCCTGCGTTTTATTGTAAAGCACGGAGGCAAGATTGGTCGGAACTGCCGCAATATCAACGCTTCCGCCGATCACAAGGGGAGCGATAAGGGTTGCGTCGGCATAAAAATCGATCTTTGCGTTCAGCTGTGAGACACCGCTCTTGACATCGTTGTAAAGGGGAGCTATGCCGAATCCGGTCGTGCCGTTGAGAACGGCGACGCGTATTTCGGTTTCGTCCGTCTCCGGAGGGTCGATGGCTATGCAGGAAGCAAGGGAGAGTGTCAAAATCAGAACAAGTACAAGTGAGATGAATTTTTTCATGGTATTACCTTTCTTTTGCGAGGCCATTCTCGCTTATAAGTCGATCTATTTTCAATAGACAGTTTTCTATCCGAATAATTATAACACATCTTGCTCCTTTTTTCAAGCCGAAAAGGACGATTTTGTCTTGACATTTGCGAAAAAATGTAATATAATATAATGTATTAAATTAAAATGCGAAAGTGTGGACTTTTTCATGACACTTGTCATATTGGCCGCGGGTATGGGTTCCCGGTTCGGCGGCTCAAAGCAAACGACTCCCGTCGGCCCCTCGGGCGAATTTATCATTGACTATTCCTGCTACGACGCCATCAAGGCGGGATTTGATAAAATTGTTTTCGTTATAAAAAAAGAAAATCTCGATGTATTCCGTGAGACCGTGGGAAGACGCGTTGAAAAGCATGCAGAGGTTGAGTACGCCTTTCAGGAAATGACGGATATTCCCGCTCCTTTCACCGTCCCTGAGGGCAGAGTTAAGCCCTGGGGAACGGCACACGCTCTGCTTGCCGCAAGACATTGCGTGAGCGACCCCTTCGTAACCATTAACGCCGACGATTTTTACGGTGCGGAGATCTACCGCATCATGGCTGATTTTCTCAAAGATGCGTCCGCCGGACACTATGCAATGGCAGGCTACCGTCTTTCCAATACTCTCACCGAAAACGGCACGGTTTCCAGAGGTATCTGCAATGCGGATGAGAACGGCATGCTCATCGACATTACCGAGCGCACCTCCATCCGCCCTGCCGGCGAGAATGCCGAGTACGAGGATGGCGGTGAGTGGATCCCCGTATCCGGTGACAGCATCGCATCCATGAATTTCTTTGCCTTCACGCCCGAGGTCTTTGACTTTGCCGCGGAGAAGTTCAAGGATTTCCTCTCATCAATGAAAGATCCGCTCAAGAGCGAGTTCTATCTGCCCTCAGTGGCATCCCTTGCAATGCAGTCGGGCTTTGCAACCGTCAAGGTCTGCTCCACGCCCTCGCGCTGGTACGGTGTTACATACGCGGCGGACAGGGAAGGACTTGAGCAAAAGATTCGCGAGATGATCGCGAACGGAATGTATTCTGATAATCTGTGGAGTTGAAACGAAATGAAAGAAATACTCGATATCGTCAAGCAATTCAATATTACCTCCGAGCCGGTCGATCTGTACGAATGTAAGGTCGGACATATTAATTCTACTTATTTTATCTACTGCTCGGACGGCGAAAAGTATGTCCTGCAAAATATCAACACCAACGTTTTCAAGGATCCCGACGTTCTTATGAATAATATCGTTGGCGTGACGGCACATATCCGCAAAAAGCTCGCCGAAGAGGGCAAGGACCCTTACCGCGGAACGCTTAAGTTCTTCAGCTCAAAGGACGGACTTTACTATTACCGCGACCGCGAGGACAGATGCTGGCGCCTGTATAAGCAGGTTGACGGAGTAAAATGCTATCAGAGCGTTGAGTCGAACGATATGTTTGAGCTTGTCGGCAAGGCTTTCGGACATTTCCAGATGCAGCTTGCGGATTATGACGCAGGTGCGCTCCGCGAGACCATACCGAATTTCCACAACACCGTATCAAGACTCAATGATTTCAAGCTCGCGCTCGCCAAGGACACCGCAGGCAGAGCTGCCGGCATAAAAGAGGATATTGATTTCGTACTTGAGCATGCAGGCGTCTGCTCATACATCATGGACCGCATTGCAAACGGAACTCTTCCGCTTCGCGTTACTCATAACGATACAAAGCTCAACAATATTCTCATGGACACCAAAACGGGCGAGCCGGTATGCGTTATCGACCTTGATACGATAATGCCCGGATCGGTACTGTTTGATTTCGGTGACGCAATTCGCTTCGGTGCTTCAAGCGCCGCCGAGGATGAAACCGATCTCTCAAAGGTCTATATGAAGGAAGATGCGTTCGAGGCGTTTGCCAAGGGCTTTATTGAAGGTCTTGAAGGTTCGCTTTCTGAGGATGAGATCCTCGATCTTCCCATGGGCGCGCTCGTTATTACGCTTGAAACGGGCATCCGTTTCCTCACCGATTATCTCAACGGAGATACCTATTTCCGCATCCATTACCCGCAGCACAATCTCGACCGCGCGCGCAATCAGTTCGCTCTCGTCCGCGATATGGAGGCGAAGATGACCGGCATGATCGAAACCGTAAAAAAGTATATTTAATTAATTTTAAGAGGTATATAAATGGCAGTTCTCGTCACAGGCGGAGCCGGCTATATCGGTTCTCATACGGTGGTTGAGCTTCTCGAGTCTCAGCATGACGTAGTTATCATCGACAATTTTTCAAACAGCAAGCCCGAGGTGCTCAACCGTATCGAAAAGATAACGGGCAAGCGCCCAAAGCTCTATGCTTGCGATCTGTTAGACCTCGATGCCACTCGCAAGGTTTTTGCGGAGAACGAGATCGACTCGGTCATTCATTTTGCCGGACTTAAGGCAGTCGGTGAATCCGTCGCTCAGCCCCTTCGCTATTACAGCCACAATTTCGACAGCACCTTTAATCTTCTTCGCGCAATGAAGGAATACGGCGTTGGTACAATAGTATTTTCCTCGTCCGCAACCGTTTACGGCTCCCCCGAGACGGTTCCGATACGCGAGGATTTCCCGCTTTCTACTACCAATCCCTACGGCGAGACCAAGCTCGTTATCGAGCGCATGCTCCGCGACGTTTGCGATGCAGGTGAGCTTAAGAGTGTGTCCATCCTTCGGTACTTCAATCCCATCGGAGCGCATAGATCCGGTCTCATCGGCGAGGACCCCAAGGGCATCCCGAACAATCTTCTCCCCTATATCAGTCAGACCGCCATCGGCAAGCTTGAAAGGCTGAGCGTATTCGGTGACGATTACCCCACTCACGACGGCACCGGCGTTCGGGACTATATCCACGTCGTCGATCTTGCACGCGCACATCTCAAGGCGCTCAAGAGGGCTGTTTCCGTCAGAGGTACGGAGTATTATAATATCGGAACGGGTGTCGGATATTCCGTGTTCGATATCATAAAAGCTTTTGAGAAGGCAAGCGGCAAGAAGGTACCGTACGTCGTAGTTGAGAGACGCCCCGGCGACATCGCCGAGTGCTATGCAGACCCCTCCCTTGCAAAACAGATGCTTGACTGGGAAGCGGAATACGGCATTGACCGTATGTGCGAGGATGCCGACCGCTGGCAGACCATGAACCCGAACGGATACGAGGACTGACATGGAAAAGAAATATTTCGGCGAGATCGAGGGCAGAGAAGTCTCCCTGTATATACTTAAAAACGACAAGCTTGAGGTAACTCTTTCGGATTACGGCGCAACCATCATCCGCATCCGCGTAACGCTTGAGGACGGCGAGCTTCGCGACGTCGTCAGAGGCTACGACGACCTCAACTCATACCGATTTGCGGACGGTTATCTCGGCGCAGTCGTGGGCCGTGTGGGCAACCGCATCTGCCGCGGCAAATTCACACTTGATGGTAAGCAGTACACCCTTGCCTGCAATAACGGTCCCAACCACCTCCACGGCGGCAACGTCGGCTTCAATCAAAAGATCTACGACGCCGAGCTTGTCGAGAATTCGGTCACATTCTCCGCTTTCTCCGAGGACGGCGAGGAGGGATACCCCGGCCGCGTTGATTATACGGTCAAATACACTCTTACCGATAATGCGCTCGCCCTCGAATACCGCGCCGTGACCGATAAGGCAACACCCATTAACCTGACAAACCACGTGTATTTCAACCTTATGGGCGAGGGCACGGTCTACACTCACCGCGCCGCTATCGACGCGGACAGATACATCCCCACGGACGCTACCCTCATCCCCACGGGCGTTGTTGCGCCCGTTGACGGCACCGCGTTTGATTTCAGAGAGGAAAAGTGCTTGAGTGCGGCCATCCTCTCATCGGATAAGGACATTGTCCGCGGCGGCGGACTTGACCATTGCGTCGTCTTTACCGACCGCGGCGAGGGAATGCACGAGCGCATCAAGGTCACCGCACCGGACGGCCGCGTCGTTCTTAAAACGTACACCGATATGCCTGCGGTACAGCTTTACAGCGGCAACTTCCTCGGAAATAAAGAGTTTCCGTTCAGGGGCGGAGTCAAGCAGATAAAGCGTGCCGCCTTCTGCCTTGAAACAGAGCGCTATCCCGACTCCGTCAATCACGATAATTTCACCAATACCGTCCTGCGTCCCGGCGAGGTCTATTCGACAAAGACGGTATATGAGTTTATCGCAAAATAAAGATATTGAAGCTTGTTTATCGGAACAAGCTTCATATTTTTATATCCGTTCGCATATTATTCAGTAAAAAGGAAGGTGAATAATATGCTTACAAGAATAATTTTTTATTTTGACGGTCTCGGTAGAAAGCGGCTTTGGCTTCTGTGGACGGCAAATATGCTCTGGATCGTGATGCTCGTTTCCTATATCTGCTGTCTTGGCGCGTACGCGGCTCCCTCATGGGAGGAAAGCGTTCCGGAGCTTGCCCCTCTTAACTGCGTCAGCGCGGTGCTTATGGAAGCCGAAACCGGACGGGTGCTGTACGAGCAAAATGCGGACGAAGCTCTCCCACCGGCATCGGTAACGAAGGTCATGACGCTCCTCTTGGTCATGGAAGCGCTTGAAAAGGGAAACATAACGCTTGATCAAATGCTGACGACGTCGGAAAGGGCGGCGTCAATGGGCGGCTCGCAAATATTCCTTGAGGTTGGCGAGCAAATGAGCGTGGAGGATATGCTCAAATCGGTCGTTATTGCATCTGCAAACGATGCGGCACTCGTTTTGGCGGAAGCAATCGCCGGAAGCGAAGAATCATTCGTTATTATGATGAATAAACGTGCCGCCGAGCTTGGTATGAAGAACACACATTTTGAAAATACGAACGGACTCGACGACACCGTGACGAATCACGTCACGTCGGCGCGTGATATTGCAATAATGTCGCGTGAGCTTATCAAGCACGAAAAGATACTTGAATACAGCTCAATATGGATGGACACCGTGCGCGGCGGCGAGTTTGGCCTTACGAATACCAACCGCCTCGTCCGCTTCTACAAAGGCGCAACGGGACTTAAAACCGGATCAACCTCCAAAGCCGGCTTTTGCATCAGCGCAACGGCAAAGCGCGACGGCATGCACCTGATAGCCGTCATAATGGGTTCTGCCACTCGCGATATACGCAACGCCGAGGCGACCAAGCTCCTTGATTGGGGCTTTGCCAATTTTTCGTTATACAAATATGAGCCTGCCGATATGGGTGAGCTGAAATTGCTCGGCTCAAAGAATACCGCAATCGGAATCAGAACGGACGGTATATCCCTCCTCGTGCCGAAGGGAAGCGCCGGAAAGGTCAGCTCAGAGGTAAGTCTCCCCGAAAGCGTATCTGCCCCCGTTGCACTCGGTCAAAGCTTGGGAAAGATCACGTTTTCGCTCGGCGGAGAGCAGATCGGAGAGGCAGAAATCGTCTCATCCGGCTCGGCGGAACGAATCACCTTTGCAGAATTACTATTAATCACGCTCCAAAACTATATTTTGTGGTGATATTTGCCGAATAACGAAAAATAGTGTTGAAATTTTTTTGATTTTGTGATACAATATACAAGTATAAAATTTATTCAAAGGACGAAACACCATGGCACTTAAACTTGACGATAAGTTTGTCAAATCATTCATCACGGATGAAGATATCGCGGCAATTGCGCCCGAGGTTGAGGCGGCAACGGCAGCTCTCAGAGCAAAAACCGGAAAGGGCAGCGAAATGCTCGGCTGGCTCACACTTCCCGAGGACTACGACAAGGAAGAATTTGCAAGGATCAAGGGGGCGGCAGAGAAGATCAAAAATTCCTGCGACGTTTTCATCGTCATAGGCATCGGCGGCTCCTATCTCGGCTCTCGGGCCGTTATCGAGTTCTTGCGTTCACCAAGATATAACCTTCTCAAGAAGGATACGCCCGATATCTATTTCTCGGGCTGTAACATCAGCGGCAGCGACCTCGACGAGCTTTTTGCTCTCTGCGAGGGACGCGACGTCTGCATCAACGTAATCTCCAAGTCCGGCACCACCACCGAGCCTGCCGTTGCTTTCAGAAAGTTCCGTGCATGGCTTGAAGAGAAGTATGGTAAGGATGGAGCCAAGGAGCGCATATTCGTAACCACCGATAAAGCTCGCGGAACGCTCAAGTCCTTCTCCACGGAGGCAGGCTACGAGACCTTCGTCGTCCCGGACGATGTCGGCGGCCGTTTCTCAGTTCTCTCCGCGGTTGGACTTCTTCCCATTGCAGTATCGGGCGTTGATCTCGATGAGCTGATGGGCGGCGCGGCTGACGCAATGAACGCTCTTTGCGCCGGCGATGTTTACAGCAACGATGCGTACAAGTACGCCGCTCTGCGCAATATTCTGTACCGCAAGGGCAAGGTCACCGAGATATTGGTCGGATACGAGCCGTACGAGCAGATGTTCTGCGAGTGGTGGAAGCAGCTTTACGGCGAAAGCGAGGGCAAGGACGGCAAGGGCCTTTATCCTTCCTCCGTTATCTTCTCCACGGATCTCCACTCCCTCGGTCAGTACGTTCAGTCCGGACTGCGCAACATGTTCGAAACCGTTCTCTCCGTTGAAACTGCGGACAGCATCTCTGCAGTCCCCCATGACCCTGCAAATATTGACGGCTTGAATTTCCTGTCCGGCAAGTCCATGGCAGAGGTCAATGCAACAGCAATGAACGGTACCCTCCTTGCGCACGTTGACGGCGGCGTTCCCAATATCGTTCTACGACTTTCCGAGAGAAGCGCGCGTGCACTCGGCTATATGATATATTTCTTTGAACTGGCATGTGCCGTTTCCGGCTATGTTCTCGGCGTCAATCCCTTCGATCAGCCCGGTGTTGAAGCATACAAGAAGAACATGTTTGCTCTTCTCGGCAAGCCCGGGTACGAAGAAATGACCGCAAAGCTCCGTGAAAGGCTCTGAAAAAATTAAAATAATTGGTTTTTAGCTAAATTTACACTTGATTTTATCGGAAATATATTGTATAATATTATAAAGGATTATATTTCCCAACTTGCAGGAGGTTACAATGCTTAAATTAATTGTCGGAAAAAAGGGTTCCGGAAAGACCAAATCTCTCATTAATATGATTAACGATACTCTTGAGACCTCGAACGGCTGTGTCGTTTGCCTTGAGAAGGGCATCAAGCTCCGCTATGATGTAAACTACCGTTGCAGACTCATCAACGTTGATGAGTATTATCTCTATGGTGCATCCCAGCTCTACGGTTTCGTTGCCGGTCTGCTTGCAGGCAACCATGACGTTACCGATCTCTACGTCGACGGCTCCCTGCGCATTTGCAACGGTGACGTCGAGTCATTTGAGAAGTGCGTTCATCACCTTGACGAGCTTGCTGACCGTTACAAGATGAACATCGTTCTCACCGTTTCCGCTTCTGAGGAGGAGCTTCCCGAAGCTCTCAAAAAGTATATCTGAGTTCAGATAGTATAGTAGCATAGCCGGGTCTTTTTGAGGTCCGGCTATTCCATAATTTCATGACAAAATATATAAGGATGTGATAAATATGGCTTACTTTTATAAAGAACCTTCCCGGACCTTCAGTGAATACCTTTTGATCCCCGGCTATACCTCACCGGAGTGCATTCCGGCAAACGTATCGCTCAAGACCCCCCTCGTTAAATACCGTAAGGGCGAGGAATGTCCTATTTCTCTGAACATTCCCCTTGTTTCCGCCATAATGCAGTCGGTATCCGACGATAAGATGGCAATCGCTCTCGCGCGCGAAGGTGGAATGTCCTTTATCTACGGCGCACAGTCCATCGAAAACGAAGCCGCAATGGTCGCAAGAGTTAAGAGCTACAAGGCAGGCTTTGTGGTAAGCGACTCCAATCTCACTCCGGACGACACCCTTGCCGATGTTCTTGAGCTTGTTGAGCGCAACGGCCACAGCACCATTGCCATAACAGAGGATGGCACCGGAAACGGTAAGCTGCTCGGTATCGTTACGGGACGTGACTACCGCGTTTCCCGTATGTCAACGGATATCAGGATTTCCGAGTTCATGACACCCCTCGAAAAACTCGTGACAGCTCCGGCACAGACATCCCTTAAGGAAGCAAACGACATTATCTGGGAGCATAAGCTCAATTCGCTCCCCATCGTTGACGCTCGCGGAAATCTTCTGTATTTCGTATTCCGCAAGGACTATTCCGCACATAAGAATAATCCCCTGGAGCTTCTTGACTCCAAAAAGCGCTTCATGGTCGGCGCAGGTGTCAACACCCGTGACTACGCCGAGCGCATTCCGGCACTTCTTGAAGCCGGTGTAGACGTTCTTTGCATTGACTCCTCCGAGGGATATACCTGCTGGCAGGCGAACACCATTAAGTGGGTTCGCGATAACTACGGAGACGAGGTGAAGATCGGTGCCGGAAACGTCGTTGACAGAGACGGCTTCCGCTTCCTCGCCGAGGCGGGAGCGGACTTCGTTAAGGTCGGTATCGGCGGTGGCTCCATTTGTATCACCCGTGAACAAAAGGGTATTGGACGCGGACAGGCAACCGCTCTCATTGAGGTAGCCGCGGCTCGCGACGAGTATTTTGAAGAAACCGGCATCTATGTTCCGATCTGCTCCGACGGCGGTATCGTTCACGACTATCACATGACCCTCGCTCTCGCCATGGGAGCGGACTTCATGATGCTCGGCAGATATTTTGCACGCTTCGATGAAAGCCCCACAAATAAGCTCTTTGTCAACGGTCAGTACGTTAAGGAATATTGGGGTGAAGGCTCCAACCGTGCGCGCAACTGGCAGAGATACGATTTGGGCGGTAAGACAGGTCTTGGCTTTGAGGAAGGCGTTGATTCCTATGTAGTTTACGCAGGTCCTCTCCATGACAATGTTGAAAAGAGTCTTTACAAGGTCAAATCGACGATGTGCAATTGTGGTGTCATAAACATCCCCGACCTTCAAAGAGATGCGAAGATCACCCTCGTTTCCTCTACGAGTATAGTAGAGGGCGGCTCGCATGACGTTATACTCAAGACTGCGAATACCAAGCTATGAGTTCCGACAACGGTATTCATTCCGGCCACCGCCGGCGCATGAAGGAAAGATTCCTCGCAAACGGTCTGGATGGCTTCAGCGATCATGAAGTCCTTGAGCTTGCTCTCTTTTACGCGATTCCGCGGATTGACGTTAACGAGCTTGCGCACAGACTTATAGAGCGCTTTGGTTCGTACCGTGCAGTTTTTGACGCAGATTATGCGGATATTCTTGCGGTTGAGGGTATGGGCGAAAACTCCGCAACCATGATAAAGCTGATGTCGGCTATGTGGCGCCGGTACGCGCTCAGCGAAAACTCACCGGAGTTCGTTTTCGATAGCTTGAAAAAGGTCGGTGAGTATGCAGTAAGGCTCTATATCGGCGTCGATGTTGAAAAGCTGTACGCAATGCTTTTCGATAATCAGATGAAGCTTATAGATACCGTAATGCTTGCGGAGGGCGCAGTTAATTCCGTTCGTACTTCGGCGCGTTTTATTGCCGAAAAAGCCATAAAGAAAAACGCTTCCTCTGTGATTCTGATACATAATCATCCCAACGGCACCCCCTATCCCTCCGACGAAGATCGCAATTTTTCTCAATATCTGAGGGACTTGTTTGATAATCTCGACATCGTGCTGATAGATCATATCATCGTAAGCGGAAGATTTTACCGCCCGATATTCGAAGAAAAGATTGGCGAAAACAAGTTTGCGGCTCCCAAGCACTTTGTTTACGGCACTCCCACGTTAAGCGGCATACGTACATCGGAGCTTGTTGCCGCGTCGGACGTGCCATTTAAGAAAGAATGATATTTTTCTATTGTGCCGATATTGAATTGCGGCGAAGAATACACTATTATTTCCGCGAAGAGAACGTTTTTGTCGAAAGCATCGGTCTTTCGGAGCTTGAGATTGCCGCTTGGGGCGCTGATGCCGATGCAATTTTGACGGTAGGAGAGGTGCCTGTGGGGTTGCTCTCATGCATTGACCCTCGCTTACCCGTAGTCGCAGTCGGCAGGCATCCGATAGGTGATTCGATATATTTCCGTGATTATAAGGATCCCGAATTGCTCGATCTTCTCAAAGGCTTTTTGTCGCGTGAGAACCTTGCATATAATGACGTTCTGTTTCAAAGTGGAGAGGACGTCATTTATCTCGGCTACGCCCTCTGTTTGACTTTAACGGAGCGTTCGATCTTGGATTTTCTGCTCAAATATCCCGAGACAGGCTTTTCTCCCGATGAGTTGACACACGCCTGCATCGGTGATATTCATCTGGCAAAGACCAATATCGCAAGGCACGTTTGCCGGATCAACAAAAAAGCAAGAGTTATCGGCGGCAGAGACCTCATAGAGTGCACTGACCACGGCTTTTACCGAATGGCAAAATACATATAAACCGAAAGCAGACCCTTCATCGGGGTCTGCTTTTGACTTATTTGATATCGGTAACGGTTATGACACCGTACGCGGCTGTAAAAGATATTTCCCGGTCGGAATACTTGAAGGTGTATTCACGTTTGGGGTCGTCCTGATAGCCGGGGCGAGGATCCTCGGCAAGAATATCAATGACTGCTTTGCGCGTGCCGTCCGGCAGCTTCTCAATCAAATTGTCCGGAATGGTGACATCAAAACGCGGCGCATCGGACGTCATTGCAAAACCGCTTGCCGCCTCCGGATGCGAATCCGTGTATGCGAGGTAGGGCTTTATATCGTATATTGGCGTTCCGTCGAGCAGATCGGCACCGCAGACCTCAATCATCGGGCCTTTCGGGGTATCCGGCTCAACACGAACTATCCTCACGGATGAAAGCCCAATGGGATTTGGACGGAACGGCGAGCGCGTGGCAAACACACCCATGCGCTTATTGCCGCCGAGACGGGGAGGGCGCACCGTCGGTGACCAGCCGTCCCTGACAGCCTCCGAAAACTGCCAAAGCAACCAAAGGTGGGAGAAACCCTCAAGTCCGCGCAGAGCATCGGGGTTGCGGTATTCAGGCATGAACGCTATCGTCGCATGAGCGGACTCAATCAGTCCGCTCTGTCGGGGAATCCCGAATTTTTCCTTATAGTCGCAATGAATATGCGCTATCGGCTTAATAATCATCTCCTCACGGCTCATTTTTCTCCTCCGGAGCTTGCCGAGAGATACGTGAGCATCTCGTAAACGCTCTTGACGGGTATGAGCTTTATTTTTGCGTCTATGGGACGCTTTTCTATGTTTCGGTAGGGAACGATGATGCGCTTGAAGCCGAGCCTCTCGGCCTCTTTCACGCGGCTCTCAAGGTTGGATACGGCGCGGCATTCGCCGGCAAGGCCGATCTCGCTGATTGCAAGCAGGTCGTCGGGAACTATCTTGTCCGTTATTGAGGAAATGAGCGCAAGCGCCGCTGCCGCATCGCTTGCCGGCTCGTCCAGACGCATGCCGCCGATGACGTTGATATATACGTCATTTGCGGAAAATTTCAAGCCGAGCCGCTTTTCAAGCACGGCGAGGATGAGGTAGATGCGGTTGTAGTCCATGCCGTTTACAGTGCGGCGAGGGGTGGGGAAGGAGGTGTTCGTAACCAGCGCCTGAACCTCGGCAATAAGCGGTCGCGTTCCCTCCATCGTGCAAACGGCACAGTTACCGGAAACCTTTTTCGGTCTGCCGGCAAGCAAAACCTCGGAAGGATTGGGAACCTCCCAAAGGCCTTTATCCGTCATTTCAAAAACGCCGATCTCGTTGGTGGAGCCGAAACGGTTTTTGACGGAGCGAATTATACGGTAGGTCTGCTGATGCTCGCCCTCAAAGCAGAGAACGGCATCAACCATGTGCTCAAGCAGCTTCGGGCCGGCTATCGAGCCTTCTTTGTTGAGGTGACCGACGAGAATGACCGCTACACCGTCATTCTTTGCCTTGGCAATGAATGAAAGTGCGGTCTCGCGAACCTGCGTAACGCTTCCCGGAGAGGATGCCGAAATCGGAGAGAACATCGTTTGTATCGAATCGACAATAAGAACATCCGGCTTGACGCGATCGCATTCCTTGAGTATCTTGTCAATATTAGTTTCGGTCAACACCATCAGCTCCGTACCGGTAACGCCGAGACGTGCCGCGCGGAGCTTGAGCTGTCCGCTCGATTCCTCTCCCGAAATATAAAGCACACGCCTCGTTGCGCCGAGAATACCGCTTATCTGTAAAAGAAGCGTTGATTTACCGATGCCCGGCTCACCCGTCAAGAGGACTACGGAGCCTTTGACAAGACCGCCGCCGAGTACGCGGTCAAGCTCGTCAAGACCAGTCAGCGAACGAATACAAGAATCCGCCTCAAGCTTGTCAAGAGGGACGGCGTGAGTGTCGCCGCCGACGCTGTATCCGTGTTTTGCCTCAGTCGGTTGTGCCTGCGCGGACGTGTCAATAACATCCTCAACGAAGGAGTTCCAAGCACCGCATTTGGGACATTTACCCATCCATTTAGGACTTTCATACTCACATGTCGAGCAAATATAAACTGTTTTCAAGCCTTTCATACTTAAACTTCCTTTATCTCCAAAACTTTGCCGTCAAGTGCCTTCCTTGTGAATACGCCGTTCTCCAATATAATGTACGAACGTTCGCTGCCTCCCTTGGGAATGGAAACTGATCCGGGATTGACGATGAGAACGCCGTCCTTTTTCTCAAAGCAGGGAACATGTGTGTGCCCGTGGAGAAGGATGTCGCCGGGCTTCAGCTTCGGCATTTCCGATGCGTTGAAATGATGTCCGTGCGTGGCAAATATCATCCGTCCGCCGAGACTCTGCTCGCTGATGAGTGCGTACTCGGCAAGAACCGGGAAGTCAAGCACCATGTCATCAACCTCACCGTCACAGTTACCTCGCACACACAGTATTTCACATGCAAGCTCATTGAGCGTTGCGATAACTGCCTTCGGGGCATAGTCGCGGGGCAGATCGTTGCGAGGACCGTGGTAGAGAATATCGCCGAGGAGGAGAAGTCTGTCTGCTTTCTCGTTTTTATAAGCATTAATCAGTTGATTGCAGTAAAAAGCCGAACCGTGTATATCGGACGCTATCATCCATTTCATTTTTTTGTTCCTTTTAACGTTTTTAATAATTATACTATATTTTTTCGGCTATTTCAAGTGCAAATCCTCATTCTTCAAGAAAAGTTGCCAAAGACGAGTAAAAAACATATGAAAGCTTTTGTTTGTACGTGTCGGTGCAAAGCAATTCACATTCGTTTTCGTTGGAAAGAAAACCGCACTCAATAAGAACGGCCGGGCAACTTAAACGGTCGAGCAGAAAGATATTGCTCCCGGCGGCCTTAAGCTCGCGCTCATTCGTTGGCTGTAATTGAGCGACGACATCCTTGCGCAAAGCATCGGCAGCACGGAAGGAGAGAGTATTGTTTTTGGAATAATAAACCGTCAAGCCGGAGTAGCGAGCCTGTGGAAACGAGTTCATGTGTATGCCAACGAAGATATCGGGATCCGCGTCCTCCGCTATCTTTCTGCGCGCGGCAAGGTCAAGCACCTTTTTTCTGCCTTCATAGTCAACGTTGCGGTCGTAAAGCAAAATATCCTCCGTCCGCGTCGGTATGACCTCGTAGCCGGCAAATTTCAAAAGCTCGCAAAGGTTCTCGGATATAAGCAGATTGATATCCTTTTCGAGAACGCCGTTTATACCGATAGCGCCGCAGTCCTCGCCACCGTGTCCGGGGTCGACGACGATCGTTTTGCGGCGCAGAGTAACGATATCGTTGCTCTGCGTGCTTATAGATTTCTCAAATAAAGCGGAGGCTATTACGCAATAAGCGAAGAATGTTAGAGCAAAAAACAATGTAAATATTGCATTGGTGCGAAGCTGTTTTCTGACTGATTCGTTCATAATACTATCACCTCGCTGAATTCTATTCGGCAATGGGAAAAATATGACAATAAAAAAGTATCAAGGCGCATCCGCCTTGATACTTTTTCAGAACAAAGATGATTATTTCTCGAGAGTATTGAGATACTCAACGACATCGCCGACAGTTACGAACTTGTGCATCTCTTCTTCCTGAATGTCGATCCCGAAGGTTTCTTCGCAACGAAGAATAAGCTCTGCAAGCTCGATGGAGTTGATTGCCAGATCGCCCGAAAGCTCAGCATCGAGAGTGATCTTGTCCTCTTCAACCTGAAATTCGTCGATGAGCAGCTCTTTGAATTTTTCAAACATAATGAGTAGCCTCCAAATAAGTATGCGGGACATGCCCGCGACACAAGGTCTTGCATATTATACAATATTATGGAAGATTTGTCAAGAAGAAATTTGTAAATTCTGCGCCCATAGTGCGAAAAATAAGTTAATCTTGCGAAAATTAACGCCTCTTGTACCGTTTATTTGATGCCGTACCGCGAATGATGGATTTAATAATTATATAAAGCGCCGTAAAGCAGACAGCAAAAATCACCGATGCTAAAAAGACGCGACTTTGCGATATTTCTTTGATTCGGGCAAGCACGTAAAGGATTTCGCTTTGAGCTACGGAATTTTTGGTTACAAGCTCCACCGTTGCAATTTCCTTGCCGTCCTTCTTGGCGGTAATAAAGCCGACCTGCGCGCCTTCCGCCACGGGAGCCTGCAATTTTTCGGAGTTGAGCGAGTAGGTGTAGGTCACGTCCGTGCCAAGCTCGGTGGAGAGGGGAAGATAAACGCTTACGCTTCGGCTCGGAACGACCAGTACGCTGTCAATATCCATGGACATCGTGACGGGCATTTCGCAAATCGTGGTACCCTCCGTGATTACCTCGACGTACCCCCATGACTTGTACACCCAAGAGATGAGCTTGTTGACAAGATCGTAGGATAGGATCGTGCCGCTCGCGTCGGTGCCTGCACCCATGACGATGCACAGGTATGAAAGCTCGCCGTTGTCGGCTATGGTGGCAGCACAATAACCGCTCTCGAGCGTGCTGCCTGCGGCAAGTCCGCGGCAAAGAGAATTGTAATATTGTTTATGCACACCGGTGCTGACAAGATCATTTCTGTTTTCGACGAGGAAGTTTTTCGTGCCGTTGTTTTCCGTGGTAAAGCTGTCGGTCGAAGTTATCTGCATTAGAAGATCGTTCTTTGATGCGGCCAAGCAAAGCTTCGCGATGTCGTTGACCGTCGTGTACATGGTCTCGCTGTGCAGTCCGAAAGGATTGGTGTAAAACGTGTCGTTCATTCCAAGCTCACTTGCCTTGGCGTTCATCATAGTAATGAAATTCGGTACGTTATCTGCTATTACGTACGCAAGTACGTTAATGGAATTATGACATCCGCCGCAAAAAGCAAGATAAAGCAGATCGCGCACGGAAAGGGTATGACCGGCCGCAAGATTGTACCTGTTGCCGATAACGCCCTCAATCATCGACGAGGTGACCGTAATTATCTCGTCAAGTCGACCGTCAAGCGCTTCACAAGCAACAAGGCCGGACATGATCTTAGCCGTTGAAACCGGCTGAATACGTTCGTCGCAATTCTTTTCTACCAAGGGCATACCGTTTTCGATATTATAGAGATAAACCGCATTGGCGACGGAAAGATCCACGCCGTTGGGTTCCACTGCAAGCGCAGGCACAAGGAGAACAGATAAAAAACTAATTAAAAGAGCCGCGGTAAGGAGCAATGCCGACCCACGGCGAAATTTTGATTGTAAAACCATATCAACCTGAAATACCGTTGTTTTTGAAGTAATTTCGCGCATGCTCGGAGTCAGCGGATATCCGTGCCTTCAGAGCCTCAATGTCGGAAAAAGTGTATTCGCCGCGTATGCGCTCGATGAATTCAACTTTAATATGTTCGGGGGTATTTTCAATACACGTGTCGAGAAGATGGGTTTCAAGACGGATTCTGCCGCTCGCATCAAGCGTCGGTGCAAGCCCGACATCCGTGACCGAGGGGTAGATACGTCCGTTCGGCAGGGTCGTTTGGGTCACATATACGCCGAATGCGGGAATGGCTCTTTCCGGCGCCGGAAGCTGATTGAGGGTCGGAAAGCCGAGCTTTCGTCCGTCCTGCCTTCCGGTGACAACTTCGGTATCTATTGCATATCTGCGACCGAGCATGGCATTCACAAGTGGAATGTCGCCATCGATTAAAGCAGCGCGGATTCGGCTTGAGCTTACGGGAAGCTCACCGTAAAATATCGGGTCAAGAGCGATAACGCGGTCGGCAAAGTAATCGTGCAGGAGCGCGGGCGTGCCGGCACGGTTTTTGCCGAAAGCAAAATTAAAGCCGCAAACAACGCCCAAAGCATCGCATTCACCAATCAGAATATCCGTAATGAAATCTCTTGCGTCAAGATCGCGCAGCTCGGAAAAATCGGCAACAAAGAGGGAAGAGATACCGCGGTCACAAAATAGCTTTTTGCGCTCCTCACGGTCGCCCAGAATCTTGACTTTACTGTTCGGCGCAAAGCACGCCGGAGGAATATCAAAGCAAAAAACAGCAGGCTCGGCACCTATTTCACGGGCGAGAGATACCGCGGCATCAATAACGGCGCGGTGTCCGTGATGAAACCCGTCAAAGCTGCCGAGCGCCAAAACCCTGCCGCATAGATCGGGCGAAGCTGTCGAAAGGGAATAATATGTCATAAATTATTTCTTTTTGTCTTCAAATTCCGCAAAATAATACTTGGTGAGTGCGTCCATAATATCGTCGCGGTCGAGCTTTGAAATCAGCGTGCGCGCATTGCGGTGGTTGGTGATGTACGTGGGGTCTTCAGAAAGGATGTATCCGACAATCTGGCTTACTGGGTTGTAGCCCTTTTCCTCAAGCGCTTCATAGACGACACTGAGGATCTCTCGTATGGTGGTCTCTTTGTTGGTGATGTTGGGAAATGTTGCGGTAACTCCCTTGCTCTTGTTCAGCATATATGATCTCCTCCATTCGTGCAAAGTATCTCATCTATTATTATACCGCAAAATTTTTTGTTTTTCAAGACCTTTTTGGGCATTAAATAAAATTTAAGACATTATTTAAGAGATTTTAAATAAAAAAATTCTTTCTAACTGAAATAATCGTAAAAGTTATTGACAAGATTAAAAAAATAAGTTATAATGATATAATACCGATTTGAAGAAACGGGGGCTACCATGGACGATAAGAATGACAGAGACGATTTTTGGAATATAGATCTGCTCGTGCCCAAAAAGAGAGTAGCGGCTGTATTTGACGACCGCCACACGGAAGCGACCGAAATAGAGCTTCCCGCGCCTGAAAAATCGGAAGCCACGGCTCGGACGGAGAAGATCCCCTCGGGCGGCGTTATCAAGCGATATATCCATCCTTACACCGCCGAGAGCGAAAAGCCAAAGACACCGGATGAGGAATATAAGCCGGAAAATTCGCTTATTCATACAGTTCGTCTGTACTCTTGGAGTAGTGCGTATCCCTATTATGAAAATTTCCGCAAGGCGGCGATTTATTACTATAACAAGACCTCGCCCGAGGTGCCGCCCGTATCGTTTTTTTCGTATATGCCTCAGTATTCGCAGCTGAACGATCGTCAGCTGGCCTACTATCTGTGGTTCAGAAGCGAGATAAGAGCAGGCAGATATCCGAATGTCGAATACAGCTATATACTGCTCTTGATATATGAAACCATAAATCTTTCCGATAAGCTGCCGCGCGAGCGTTCAGTCGATATGCTTGCAAAGCTTTGGCTTAATTACCGAAGCGAACATCCCCGTCTTGATGCCCAGCTTTCCGAATGGATATTTGATATGTGCCTGACGGAAAAGCTGTCACCTCCCGCAGATATACTCGGCGAGGTCGGTGAAGCTCTTCCGCCTACAGCAGGGCTTCGCGAATTTTACGCGGACGCGGTAGGCGACAGCGAGGCGTTTGCCACGCTCCTGTTGCGCCATTGCTCAAATTACAACTATAAGAAAAGCAAGTTCGCATCGGGCGAAAACGCGGTGCTTTACAAGAAACACATGCTCGGAGTTCTCGTCCATATAATCTCAAAATGCAACGACCCCTCCCACCCGTTTGAATTTGCCGGTCTGAAGCTTCAGGACAGCCGTACACAACGTGATTCATACACCGGCGCACTTTGTACGCCAAAGGTTAAAAAACGCATTGAGATAGAATTTTGCTCTTTCTCGCATTCGCATGAGTTGCGCTTCATCGTTACCGATATCCTCAAATATGCGGAAAACCGTATTCGCGCGCATATCGGTGTTAAATCCAGGCTTTCGTTCAACTCCCTGCCTACGCAGATCAAAGAACTTGCGGACGATTATTTTAATCGGGAGCTTCCCATCAGAAGCCTGCATCCAAGCATCAAGGATGAAATTCCCGAATACGAAAAGCTCTACGAGCCGGCATCTCACGGGTTATCGTTTGAAAGCGCGGCTAAGATAGAGGAGCTTTCGTGGGAGACGACGGGAAAGCTCATCGAGGCATTTGAGGAAGAACCGTCCCCGGCGCCGATCGTCGAACCAATACCGCAACCGCAAAACGAGGACGGAGGCTTTTTTGCCACCCTCAGCTCAAACGAGATCGCTTTTCTCAAAGCTGCACTTGACGGGAATTTTGAAGAACAGTCCCGGATTGCCGAATCGGCAGACTCGCTTCCGGACGTTATCGCGGATAGAATAAACACGCTTGCCGCCGATTTCAGGGGTGACATTTTGCTTGAGGACGTCGGCACGGGCTACGCCGTACTTGAAGACTACGCCGAGGAAACGGCATCGGCATTAGGAGGTAACCCAAATGGTTGAAACTAAAAATCAGAAGATACCCAAAAGAATACTTGCATCCCTCATTGCATCCGTTTCCGCAGGAGTGGTTCCACGCTCCGGTGCGCCCTACATCGCAATCGGAAGGCAGGGCGAGATAGAAGCTCTCCTTTCCGATCTTGAGCTGATAAATGAGGGCGGCGGAAGCATGCGCTTCCTTGTGGGACGGTACGGAAGCGGCAAGAGCTTTTTGATGCAGCTCATTCGCGGCTACGCCCTCGAACGCGATTTTCTCACCGCCGATTGTGACCTCTCTCCGGAACGCCGCCTTTACGGAAGCGGAGGCGCAGGCGTTGCCACATATCGCGAGCTGATGAAAAATCTTGCGTCAAAAGCCGCGCCCGAAGGCGGCGCAATGCCCAAGATTATTACCAGATGGGTCTTTTCGCTCCAGGGCGAGCTTGTTGCCGATGGCATCGCGCCGAATGATCCGCAGTTTTCCGTAAAGCTTGACGCCAAGCTGTTTGAAAGCCTGCGAGAGATTGAATTTCTCGTCGGAGGATTTGATTTTTCGCGCGTTATCGGCGAATACTACCGCTCAACTCAGCGTGGCGACGATATTAGTGCCGCCGCGTGTCTGCGTTGGCTTCGCGGAGAGTTTTCAAGCAAAACGGAAGCTCGCCGTGAACTGGGATTCGACGTTTCAACTATCATCGGTGACAACAATTGGTATGATTTTCTCAAGCTTTGGGCATCGCTCTCGCGCACCATGGGCTACCGCGGACTGCTTGTATTCATCGACGAGTGCGTAAATCTCTACAAGATTCCCCATCGCGTTTCACGCGAAAACAACTACGAAAAGATTCTCTCGATGTTCAACGACACTCTGCAGGGCAGAGCGCCGTATCTCGGATTGGTTCTCGGCGGCACACCGCAGTTCCTTGAGGACCAACGCCGCGGACTATTCAGCTACGAAGCACTAAGGAGCCGTCTTTGCGACAGCCGATTTGCATCCGAAAACCACAAAAACTTCGTCGGCCCCGTGATTCGCTTGACGCGCCTGTCCGATGACGAGCTTCTTGCGCTCGTCGTTCGCATGACGGGGCTTCACGCACAGAATTTTTCGTGGGAGCCGCGAATTACACGCGACCAGCAACTGAAATTCGTACAGCTCTGCCTTGACCGCGCGGGTGCAAACAGCATGATAACACCTCGCGAAATGCTCCGTGATTACATGACCCTGCTCAATATTCTCATGCAGAATTCTGATGTTGATTTTGATTCGATAGTCGGTTCGACGGTAACTCTCAAAACCGACCCGGAACCCGAGCCGGTCACCACAGCACGCTCCAAATTCGACCCCGAGGATATTGATTTTTAAGGAGGAACGACATGAACCGAGACCAAAGCGTTTTTGAACGTTTCCCCGACTACATCCGCGAGTATATCTACCGGCACTCATGGGAAGATCTGCGTGAGATACAGCTTTTAGCCGCAGATTCCGTTTTCAACACTCAAAACAATCTGCTCCTGACCTCCTCAACGGCATCGGGAAAGACCGAAGCGGCGTTTTTCCCGATTCTGACGGTGCTCGACGGCAATCTTCCCGAAAGCATTGCCGTTCTTTATATCGCACCACTTAAAAGCCTTATAAACGACCAATTCGGGCGCATTGAGGAGCTGCTTGACATTTCAGGAATTCCCGTAACGCATTGGCACGGAGACGTTGCACAGTCGCACAAGAAAAAGCTGCTTGAAAAGCCGCGCGGTATTTTGCAGATAACCCCCGAATCGCTTGAATCGATGCTTATGAACCGTTCAAACGACATCGTCCGCCTTTTCCACGGCCTGGAGTTCGTCGTCATCGATGAGATCCACACCCTCACGGGTACCGACCGCGGCAATCAGATAATTTGTCAGCTTTGCCGTATGGGTAGACTTATCGGACACCATCCGCGTCGCATCGGCCTTTCCGCAACCGTCGGAGATACCGAGCTTGCCGCCGCTTGGCTCGGTGCGGGCAGCGGCCGCGATACGGATGTTCCCGAGCTGACTCCGGAAAAGCTGAGATGGCGGCTCGGTATGGAGCATTTTTACATTCAAAACGACGACCATCTCCAAGCAGATCAAATTAAGACCATGTCGGGCGAGAACAAGAGCGCTCAGATCGATGCCGGCTACGAGTATATGTACGATTGCGTTCGCGACAAAAAATCCATTGTCTTTTCAAATTCACGCGAGGAAACGGAATTCGTTACGGCTACTCTTCGTCAGATTGCCAAAAATCGCGGCGACAAGGATATTTTCCTCATCCACCACGGAAACCTTTCCGCTTCCATTCGTGAGGAGGCGGAGCAGAAAATGAAAGACGACGACGTTCACGCCGTCACCTGTGCCACGGTCACCATGGAGCTGGGCATTGACATCGGCAAGCTTGAACGTGTGGTGCAAAATTCTTCCCCTAACTCCGTTTCAAGCTTGCTTCAACGCCTCGGCCGTTCCGGCAGACGCGGTCAACCGCCGGAAATGATGCTCGTTTTCCGAGAAGAGAATCCGCTCCCGAACACACCTCTTCCGCAGCTTATTCCGTGGGAGCTGCTCCGTGCCATTGCCATAGTGCAACTGTACATCGAGGAGCGCTTCATCGAGCCGCCGCGCATCAAAAAGCTGCCGTTCAGTCTGGCGTTCCACCAAACTCTCAGCATCCTCGCATCAAGCGGCGAGCTTACACCCCGTGCGCTTGCCGAGCGCGTTCTCGGTCTGCCGCCCTTTTCGGGTATCACAAAGGATGATTACAAGACCCTGATGATATCCATGATCGAGAATGACTACATCGAAATGACCGATGAAAAGGGGCTGATCGTCGGCCTTGCCGGTGAACGATTGATATCGAGCTTTAAGTTCTATGCAGTTTTCAAGGACAGCGAGGACTTTACCGTTCGCCATGACTCCGAGGAGATCGGCACAATCACAACGCCACCACCTGTGGGCGACCGTTTTGCCCTCGCAGGCAGAGTTTGGGAGGTTGAGGAGCTTGACATTGCACGCAAGCTGATCTACGTCAAGCCCGTCGAGGGGAAAATGGAGGTATCCTGGCCGGGCGACTACGGCGAGATACACACAAGGATCCTTCAGCGCATGCGCAAGGTTTTGGAAGAAGATACCGTCTATCCGTATCTCAAGCCGAACGCCGCTCACCGCCTTGAGGTCGCGCGCCACCTTGCGCGCAATACGGGAATGCTTGAGCATTCCATCGTCCACCTCGGCGGATATTCGTGGTGCGTATTCCCGTGGCTCGGAACACGCTCGTTCCGCACTTTCCGAAAGTTCCTTGCCGCGCATGCGGCACAATACCGCATAAGCGGCATTGAGCATGAGGCAGGCGCGTATATCACCTTCAAAATGGAGCAGGGAAACGACTACATCCTTGCAAATGGTCTTGCCGATGAGGTTACCGTGAAGGGAATAGACTCCATGGCACTTGTCGGTCAGGGCGAAAGCCCCGTGTTCGATAAATACGACGAATACCTTCCGGCTTCGCTTCTGCAAAAGGCTTATGCGGCGGACAAGCTGTCCCCGGATGAAGCCGCCGAGCGTTTTATAGAAATTTTCAACGAGTATTAAATTCAAAAGACATCCGCTGATCATTTTCGACGGATGTCTTTTTGTATTATGTCGAGAAAGAGCATGCCTGCCCAAAAGATGATGAATGCAGTAAGTATGTAATCAAGCATCGGTGCATAATACAGCTCCACGCCGATACCGCCCTTAAGGACTTCACGCTCGCATAAAAGATATATACCGGTCAGAGCCAGAATGACTAATGTGCAACCGGCCTTGAAGAACATTATGGGGATCTTACCGATGTTTCCGACAAACTTGTGAAATTTATGTATCGCGGTTGTTCCTCTGATGAATAAATTTGAAATATTCAATGTATTTGCTCCTTAAAACTCCTGTTTTAATCATTATACCACACAAATAGGGGCAATTCAAGGAACAGTTATTGCCAATCTTATTCATTCGAAAGACATAATAAGGCTTTTTGCGCCCGGCCATGAGCTTGAGAATTGTTAAACTGAGGAAAAATGTCGTACCTTTTGTCGCTCAAACGCTCCCGAAGTCCGGATATCAGAGAAAATTTTTGTTAATTATATACAAAAATCAAGGGAAATATATTCCGAATCGAATTTTGCGGTATGTGGTATCATATTGTTGAAAAAAGGAGGATGGTTAAATGAATCATACCAATATCGGATCTCGGATCGTGTCACAACAAAGGGGCGACGTACTCAATATCCTCGGAGAAGAGATATATTACCGCCTTTATGTAATTCGGAGGGCAGGAAAGCGCCGCTACGCAATCAACATAACCAGCGGAAAGGAGTGCGCCACCTGTGATTTCGGCAGAGATAAGCAAAGGGCAACGGAAATATACGAAATGATAGTCCGCAACACGGTCACTCCCTGCGCTCTGCACGATATAGCCGAAGATTTCGCAAAACAAAAAGCGAGATAGCTCTTTACAAGGCAGAAAAAATGTGGTATAATAAACTTGTAAAATTATACCTTGAAAGGATGTGTATCGGATATGAAATGTCCTCATTGCGGATGCCTTGAAAGCAAGGTCATTGATTCTCGCCAAAACGTTGAAAGCAACAATATCCGCCGTCGACGTGAGTGCATGTCGTGCCAAAAGAGATTTACGACCTTTGAGGTTGTTGAATCCGTACAGACGATAGTAGTAAAGAAAAACGGCTCAAAGCAGCTTTTCGACCGTCAGAAGCTTCTTTCGGGACTTATGAAGGCATGCGAGAAGCGCCCCGTAAACGCGGAAGCAATAGCCAAAGATATCGAGGCAGAGCTGCAGAACTCGCTCCGCCAGGAGGTCACCTCCGGCGATATCGGTGAAATGGTAATGCGCAAGCTCAAAGAGGTAGATGACGTTGCATACGTTCGTTTTGCCAGCGTTTACAGGGAATTCAAGGATATTGAGAGCTTCATTAAAGAGCTGAATGAAATCAAGAAAACAAGTGCGGAGTAAACGATGAGAAAAACTAAAATTGTTTGTTCAATAGGCCCTGCAAGCGAGAGCGAGGAGGTCCTTCGCGGTCTTTGTCTCGCAGGCATGAACGTTGCAAGGCTGAATTTCTCGCACGGAACGTACGAGGAACATTCAAGGCGCATCAACGCCATCAAAAAGGTGCGTGCGGAGCTGAATCTCCCCATAGCCATCATGCTTGATACCAAAGGCCCGGAATTTCGAATCAAGACCTTTGCTTCAAAGAAGATCACGCTTAAAACGGGGGACAAGTTCACGTTCACCACGGATGAAGTAATAGGTGACGAGACCCGTGTCTCGGTGACGTATTCAAAACTCAACGAGGAGCTTTCCGCCGGCGACACTATCCTGCTCAATAACGGTCTGATGTCCTTCGCCGTTGACAGTATCGAGGGCAACGACATCAACTGCACCGTAATATGCGGCGGCGAGCTTTCCGACAGAAAGAGCATGTCCTTCCCCGGAAAGCACCTCAAACAGGTGTACCTCTCCGAGCAGGATAAGGCAGACCTGCTTTTCGGCGTTCAGAATGGGGTTGATTACGTTGCATGCTCGTTCGTGTCCTGCAAGCAGGATATGATCGATATCAGAACCTATCTTGAATCCATCGGCGGCGGTTATATTGACCTCATAGCAAAGATTGAGAATCAGTCAGGCTATGATAATATCGAGGAGATATGCCAGCATTGTGACGGCATAATGGTCGCGCGCGGCGATATGGGCGTTGAGGTACCGTTTGAGCATCTTCCGGCAATGCAGAAGCACATGATAACCAAATGCCGCCTGCTTGGCAAGAGAGTCATTACGGCAACCGAAATGCTTGAATCCATGATCCACAATCCTCGCCCCACGAGAGCCGAGATATCCGATGTCGCCAACGCGGTCTACGACGGCACGAGTGCCATCATGCTCTCGGGCGAGACTGCCGTGGGCGAATACCCAGTAATCACGGTACAAACCATGGCCAAGATTGCCGAGACTGCGGAGAGCGATATTGACTACGCTTCCCAATTCTACAGCCGTGAGTTTAAGATAAAGAACTCCGTGGATGCGATCTCGCACGCCACATGCGCAATGGCGATAGACATTGATGCCAAGGCCATTGTTGCTTGCTCGCTTTCCGGCATGACCGCTCGACTTGTTTCCCGCTTCCGTTCTACCGTACCGATAATCGGCTTGACGACTAATGAGATCACGTGGCGTAAGCTTGCGCTCTCATGGGGCGTTATGCCGGTCATATGCGAGAAATATTCATCCATCGACGTTCTTTTCTATATTGCAAAGAATCGCGCGGCGGACGTTCTCGATCTCAAAAAAGGAGATAAGATAGTAGTCACCGGCGGAGATATCACCGGCAAATCCGGAAATACGAACCTCATTAAGGTTGAAGAGATCACCAGATAAGCGACGGAGCGCAGAGTTTTCTGCGCTCTGTTTAATTTTAATTTCACTATAATTTGTTTACGGCGCGTGCAAAATTTCGTCTTGACAAATTCGAAAGTATGTGCTATCATTATGTATAATCAATTAATTCCAAAATGAAATGAAGGTGGAATCATGAAAAAATTACATAAGCTTTCCGCATTGATTCTCGCTTGCGTAATCCTCCTTGCCGCGGCATCCGGTTGCGCTTCCTCATCGTCGGATGGAACTCTCGATGCTTCCGACAGCATAACGGACACGCTTCCTGCCTCCCCGTATGCCGGCATGTCCGCGGACGACGTACTCGGAGCGCTTTACGTCAAGCCGCAAATCACTATCGAATGGAGCAGAACCGTGGACGGCGTTGAGGAAAACGGTGTTTTGACCAAGAACGGTGACGTCGTCTGCAATAAGGTCAACGACAAAACCGAATATGTAGATCTTAAGGAGAAAAGGTACCATTTCTTCCATAACAACGAGTGGCTCTACAGAGATGACGGCGCGCCCACATGGTTCGCGCTTCTTGAGAAAACACTAACTGATGAAGCGGCCGCCAGCCTGCTCTTTTCCTCATCCTCGTACGGTGAATGTGAGAACGGGGTTTACACTCTGACCTCGGAAGCAGGAAAAGATTATTCCTCGCTTTTCGGCTCAATGACCGTGACGGATAGTGCGGTAGTGTTTGCCTGTGAAGCCGAATGCACCGACGGACGAAAGCTGAGCTTCAGGTTTTCGGTTGCTCTTTCGGCAGACGATATCGTAATTCCGGAATCGGTGGAGGACGACTATACCTCCATTGTCGAGCAGGCTTCCCAAAACATGCAAAACCTCAGAAGCTACACCTGCAATTCCACGATCGCGCTTAATTTGAGCGTGCTTAGTGTGCCGTTCTCGTTTACGGTGGATGAATATCGTGTTTCCGATTATGAAAACAACCGCCACTATTTCAAGAACGGCACCGGCTTTAACGGTACGGTAAGTGAAAATATCCGTTATATCGACGAGGGTGTTTTCTTCCTTGAACGGGGAGAAAATCGCTATAAAGCAACCCTTCCCGAGGGCTTCGATATCGGCACCTTGATCGACAGCGGCACCAAGCCGATTTCCTTCTCTGCAAGCGATTTTGACTCATATAATGTTTACGAATCGGCTGACGGGTACCTCGTTCAGATCAAGGGCTTGGCTAACTTGACTAAGTTTGAGGAAATGCTCGATTCCGCCGGGATCTCACTTGATATGTTTGAGATTACAGAGCTTGAGATGGAGATCAGACTCGATAAGGATCTCTATTATTCATCCGTAGATGCAAAGTTCAAGATGGTAGCCGATATCGGAGATCTCCTTCCCGACAGTATACCGGTAAGCAACGCCGAAACGACGGTACACTTGTCAATTAACTACACGGATATCAATTCATCCTCGAATAATGTAACGGTTCCCGATATGACCGGAGCGACCGAGCTTCCGCTTGATGAAATAATCAAATAATGAATAACGGCTGTTCCGCGCGGAACAGCCGTTTGATTTATTAAGTGACTTACGCTTTAAGTCTTGCTTCGAGAGCGTCAAGCTCTTCGTACATCTCGGCAGGGACGCGATCGCCGACGAGAGCGTAGAACTCTCTGATGTTCTCAATGTCCTCAAGCCAGGAAGCGTTGTCAACGGTGAGAAGCTCGCGGATGGTATCAATGGTGATATCGTCAAGTCCCTCAATGTTGATGTCCTCTGCCTTCGGAACGTAACCGATAGCGGTTTCCACTGCGTCAACCTTGTCTTCGCAACGAGCGAGGATCCACTCGAGAACGCGGAGGTTGTCGCCGAAGCCGGGCCAAATGAAGTGGCCTTCCGCATCGGTACGGAACCAGTTAACGTGGAAGATCTTGGGGGCATTGGGGATAATCTTGCCCATGTCAAGCCAATGCTTCCAGTAGTCGCCCATGTTGTAGCCGACGAAGGGACGCATTGCCATCGGGTCGCGGCGAACTACGCCGACTGCGCCTGCAGCTGCCGCGGTAGTCTCGGAAGCCATGATGGAGCCGACGAAGGAGCCGTGCTGCCAGCCGAAGGACTGGTAAACCAGAGGAGCGGTCTTTGCGCGACGTCCGCCGAATACGATAGCGGATACGGGAACACCCTTGAGGCTGTTGAACTCGGAAGAAATGCAGGGGCAGTTCTTTGCGAGAGCGGTGAAGCGGCTGTTGGGATGAGCGCCGCAGGTGGACTTGTCCTTCTTGTCATACTTGGTGCAATCCCAAGGCTGACCCTTCCAGTCGATGGCATAGCCGGGCTGAGGAGGATTGTTGTCAAGACCCTCCCACCAAACCGTGTTGTCCTTTGTGTTGTGAACAACGTTGGTGAAGATGGTGTCGCGCATGCAGGTGTGGAGTGCGTTGGGGTTGGACTTTTCGTTGGTACCGGGAGCAACGCCGAAGAAGCCGTTCTCGGGGTTAACGGCATAAAGTCTACCGTCCTCCTTGTTGACGCGGAGCCATGCAATATCGTCGCCTACGCACCAAACCTTGTAACCCTTCTCGCGGTAGAGTGCCGGAGGAATGAGCATTGCAAGGTTGGTCTTACCGCAAGCGGAGGGGAATGCTGCGGTGATATACTTGATGTCGCCGTTCGGGTACTCAACGCCGAGGATGAGCATGTGCTCAGCCATCCAGCCCTCCTTACGACCGAGGAAGGAAGCAATGCGGAGAGCGAAGCACTTCTTGCCGAGAAGAACGTTTCCGCCGTAACCGGAGTTAACGGACATGATCTCGTTGGTTTCGGGGAAGTGGGTGATATAGCGGTTTTCCTCATCAATGTCTGCCTTTGCATGAAGACCCTTGATGTAGTCGGGGCTGTCGCCGAGAGCCTCAAGAACATTGGTGCCTACGCGAGTCATGATGAGCATGTTGAGAACGACGTAGATAGAGTCGGTAAGCTCAATGCCGTACTTTGCAAAGTCGGAGCCTACGACACCCATGGAGTAGGGAATAACGTACATAGTACGACCCTTCATGGAACCGCGGTAGAGCTTGAAAAGCTTTTCCTTCATCTCTGCGGGATCCATCCAGTTGTTGATGTTACCTGCGTCCTCTTTCTTTTCGGTGCAGATGTAGGTTCTGCCTTCAACACGGGCAACGTCGTTAATGGCGGTGCGGTGCAGGTAGCAGTTGGGGAGGAGCTCCTGGTTCAGCTTGATCATCTCGCCGGTGGAGCAAGCCTCTGCTCTGAGAGCCTCAGCCTGTTCCTCGCTACCGTCGATCCATACGATCTTGTCGGGCTTGGTCATGGCTGCCATCTCGTCGATCCAATTAAGGACATACTTGTTTTTGGTCATTCTTTATTATCTCCTTGAATAAATTTATCTGAAGCTCAGGTAATGGATTACCTACCCCATTATTTTACAATATTCCGAAACAAAAAGCAATAGACAGTTTCAAATGTTACAGTTTTTTAACATGTTGACCAAAGTGGGCAATGAAATTTTATATAATTTGTACACGACAAATTTCGAACAAATGTTTGCAATTTGAGAAAAAATCTGGTATAATATACTTGAATAAAAATGTTCCCCACAAGGAGGAAATAATGAGAGAACTTACAGACAGGGAAAAGGACGTATATGAATACATAAAGCAGAGCTTCGAATCTCGCGGCATTGCCCCAAGCGTCCGCGACATCAGAGACGCCCTCGGCTTTAAAAGTACGTCAACCGTACACATGTATCTGACACGGCTTGCCGATATGGGACTTATCAGCCGCGAGCTGGGCAAGAGCCGTGCCATTCGCATGGATTCCCTGAAAATTCAGGACCGAGTGCCGGTCGTCGGCAGAGTCGCCGCAGGCAAGCCCATCCTTGCGCAGGAGGATCTCGAGGGATATATCGACTTTTGTGCATCATCGGTCTCCTGCCGTCAGGAGAATCTGTTTGCGCTCAATGTCAAGGGCGAGAGCATGATAGATGCAGGTATTCTCGACGGAGACGTGGTCATCGTTGACAAACGAACCTACGCGGAGAACGGTGAGATAGTCGTTGCGCTCGTCGGAGACGAAGCAACCGTTAAGACATTTTATAAGGAGGACGGTCACTACCGCCTGCAACCCGAAAATAAGACCATGGACCCCATCATCGTCGATAGTGTTTCGATACTCGGTAAAGTAGTTGCATCCTTGAGATTTTTTGAATGACAGGGAATAGCGGAGGCGTCAAATGGCTCACAGGAAGGACAAATACGTAGACCATAAGCTCGTGCGATACAAGCCCATCGACGCACTGCGCGATGCGGCGTCGTTTGTCGCGCGATTTTTTACCTTTACCAATTTTAAGCACGCGCTCAGAAGCGTTATCGGCGGCTTTCGAGAGTTTGCCGTTTTCTTCTTTGCGGTTTTCTTGGTTCAAATGCTTTATTGGTGCCCCATGCTTGCAATGGAAACGCGTTGTGAGGCACTCAAGAGCGAGGCGTACGCCGCCGCGGACTATCATCTGCTCATTGATGGCCTTTCCGCCGACGAGTGGACGGATTATTATAATAAGACCTTCATTATTTCCGATACCTTCCGCCCCGAGGACAGAGCATATAAATCGTACGAATACTCAACCTACAAAAACGGAAGCGGAATTACTTGTTATGAGGTAAAGCTGACGATGAACGGCGATTCCCCCGTGGAGGTGGACAGATTTCTGCGCGAGTACCCCATAAGCGGTGAAAAAGTCCATATAGAATACAGTCCGCGAACGCAGTACCAATCTGCCGTCATACAAACCCGTGCGGTGTTTATCCCCTTGATAGTCTTGCTGGGAGTGCTATCGGTGGTCATACTTCTGATTCTTTATAGGATCCGTATCAACCACTATAAATTCCGTTATGGAATATATATGTCATTCGGAGCCGGCTTTGAAAAGCTGTTCCAAACGGCAGCTTGGGAGCTTTTTGCAATCGCAATTTTGACATTTGTACCTGCGCTGATCGTGTCGATAGGTATCGGATCCCTGATTTACGGCAATCTCTTCTTCTCCCCGATATCCCTCCTCCGGGTTTTCGTGTGGCTTTTCTGCGTCATACTTTCAGCGGTGTTCCCATCCGTCAAATTCCTTGCCACGCGCACGCCGAGTTCTCTCATAATTGCCGGCGATAACTCAAACTATGTTTCCTCGCCGCGTCGTTCGTTTAAGATATTCCGCAAAAGCTTTCCCATCCATTACGAGCTTTTCGGATTCTGGAGATTCAGGCGGTACTATGCGACCCTGCTCGTCTCCGCAATTGTCTTTTCATCGTTCTTCCTCTGCGGTTCCTTCATCAACAGCATGGTTACGGCATCGGAAAACACACCTTCGCCCGACTTTACTTTAAGCACAATATCCGCGGAAGGCGTTGATATAGACCTACTTGATGAGATCAGTGAGCTTGAGGGCGTGAGCTTCGTTTCGTGGGAGAATTCAATAGACGCTACGGCAATCAGTGCATACGTTGTCCTGGACAGCCGCCAGCGCGCCGGAATATCCTCCAAGACAATCAAGACGGCAGATGGCTACGCCGACAACAATTTTAAGTACAGCCGCATCGACGAGATGCTTTATTCGCAAGTTACGCGCGAAGGAGTTTGGAAGATCGAGGGAGACCTCTCCCGCATTATGAACGAAGAGAATTGCATTGCCGTCTCCGAGTATATCAACAACACCGAATCGTTGAATTTCAAGGTGGGTGACACGGTACGGCTTGCCGTTTGCAAGAGCATGGGGGACGTTAATTACGACGTTCCCGACAACAAGCACATACTAAGCCAGCTTCTTGTTAAGGGTTCGTATGAGTTTATAACGGTTGAAATAGCGGCGATAGTAGATACCGGTGACACCGATGACCGCTATATGATAGCCATGTCGGACAGCCTCTTTGAACAGGTGGTCGCCAAGTATGTCACGGCTGACCACGCGGATGTCTACGTTTCACCCGACCTCTCGTACGACGCGATAGATTCCTTATATACCGCTATCCGCTCCAAAATTTCGAGCTTCGACGATACCGTTCTGACGAATAATCGCAACGCCGTGAATTACAAGACGGCACATAAGAGCAGTGCCTCACCCGCGGTTGTACTTTGCGCAATCTTTGTGTTGCTTATCTCGCCACCCGTGTGGTTCTTTTCTCAGTCCATGTTCGGAGCCAAGCGCAAAACCGAAAACGAAATGCTCTCCGCTTTCGGCGCAACGGACTCCGACCTCGGAAAACTTTATTTGTTCTCGGGCGCGTCGCTTTCCGTACCTGCCATAGCCGTCACGGCTATGCTCGGTTGGGGTATTACGCAGCTGATATATGCCTTCGTAAACAGATTTCTTACCTCGCTCGGCATGGGCGCGGATTTCAGATACAGCTATGAGTTTTCCTTTATCGGGCTTCTTATCTGTATAGTCATATCGGTACTCAGCGCAATAGCCTCAACATATGTTCCGTTTCTAAAATGGAAAAAAGAACGTGACCGAATCGCACAACGCCACCTTGGCGAATGATCGGAGATAAAAATGGAAGATAGAAAAGTAATACTTAAAGCCGAAAACGTAATAAAACAGTATAAGCAGTACGATTCCGTCGTAACTGCCGTAAACCGCGTGAACGTTGAGATCTACGAGGGCGAGATGGTTGCCATAATCGGTTCATCCGGTTCGGGCAAAAGTACATTCTTGCATATTTGCGCAGGACTTGACCGCCCGAATTCCGGTAAGATAATCATCCGCGGTAACGATATCACCGCCATGTCGGCCGATGAGCTTGGACTTTTCCGCGGTATGTACCTCGGAATGGTTTTCCAAAATCACAATCTCATACCGCAATTCACGGCAATGGAGAACATCCTCATTCCCACCCTGATGTGCGACAAGCCGGGTCACAGCTACGAGGAGCATTTCAAAAAGCTCGTTGCAACGCTCAAGATTGCTGACCGCCTGCATCACCTGCCGAGCGAGCTTTCGGGCGGTCAACAGCAGAGAGTGGCGATAGCACGTGCGCTTATCAACCGTCCGCAGATCGTGTTTGCGGACGAGCCGACGGGCAACCTCGACCGCGCCAATGCCGACGAAGTTCTTGACTTGCTGGTGCAAACGAAGGAGAGCATGGGCCAAACGCTCATAATCGTTACCCACGATATGAAGATTGCCGAACGCGCGGACCGCATCTTCCAAATGGACAACGGCAATCTTACGCCTTATCGTAAATGATTTATTCGACCCGATCGTCTTGATCGGGTCGCCTTTTAATTCCCAATGAGGTCAAAAGCCACGTCCTCAGCTCCCTGTCGCAAACGCCGAACACCGTCAGAAGTATCGCAAACACGGCTATTATCACGATCGAATGAATTATCAGCGCCGCCATGCTTTTATCTACCGAATACGGAAAAAGCCCAAATAGAAAATTACATATTTGTGAGCTTGCTATAAGCAGCGCAAGCGGCAGTACGAACCACCGCAGAATATTGAAGCGGAATTTGCATTTTGAAAGCAATCTTGCGGCGGAAAAAGCAAAATTTACAAGCTCCGCAATATATAAAACCGCAATGTATCCGGAAATTCCGAGTCTCGGCACGAGCAGTCGAACGAGTATGACCGATATTGCCGCATCGGCAATATTAACGTTCATCGTGTATATCTGCTCCCCCATACCTTTCAGCAGAGAATCCGTTACCGTGTCGAGATACATAAGCGGCATCAGCGGCGCAAGCATGAGGATGTATTTTCCTGCTTCGTCGCTCGAATAGAGGACATTCCCGAATTCTTTTGAGCATACCGCAAGCACCCCTGCGCCGCAAAGCCCGAAAAGAATGGTAAGTCGCCATACTCGAGTGGCAATGTATTCAATACGCCGTTTTTCACCTGCGGCTATACCGCCCGATACCTCCGGAACGAGCAGACCGGTGAACGAGTGTATCAATGCGTATGGAAACATGACCACGGGAAGCACCATTCCCGAGAGTATTCCGTAGGTCTCAAGTGCCGCCGCGGCGTCAAGACCCGATTCTCGCAATCCAAGCGGTATGAGAATATGCTCGACGGTGGTAAGACCCGAACGGATATATGCGCTGAAGGCGATGGGCAGAGCAATGGAAAAAATCTTTGTATTCAGGCGGCGCGACTGTGTTCGTTCAAGTGAATCTTTGCCGTATTTCTTCTTTTCAAAGCAATAGAACGCCGCGTAGAGCACAAAGGACAGAATTTCCGCTATTGCACCGCCGAGGACTATTGCAATGCATGCGTACTCTGTTCCCAATGGGAGCATCGGTGTCAGAAGAGCCGCAACGCCGAATATTTTGATTGCCTGCTCCGCAACCTGCACTGCTGCGCTCTTCCAAACCCGTCGAACGGCTGAAAAATATCCCGTCAGCGCTGAGGAAATTGCAATAACGGGAAGCGATATTGACATTATCCGCAAGGGAACGATGGCTCTTGCGTCCTCAAGCCAGAATACCGATATCGGCTTTGAAAATATCAAAAGCAAAAACGCCGCTCCGGCACCGAACGAAAGGGAATAAATGATTGATTTTCGCATTGCCGTGCGAATCTCGGCCTTGTTATCGCCCGCCTCGGCAACGCAACGCGTTGCCGCAAGATTTATGCCGGACGTCGCAAGCGTCAGCGCGAATCCCCATATATTCGTAACGAGCGAGTAAAGCCCCATGACCTCTGCGCCGACGCGGTTGGATATGTAAACGTTATAAGCTACCCCCACGGCACGCATCAACACCGCCGAGAGGGTCAGAAGCAGGGAGTTGTAGATAAAGGTTTTTGCACGGCTTTGATTATTCTGTAAAGACATTGACAAGTTCCTCCGTATGATAAAGAATATTCACCCGAATTGACGTCAATGCAATTATTGTTGATAAAAAATACTTTACAAATTGCCTTGATAGTGATATAATAATATCGAAGCGGAAGGGAGGCTGAACAAATGGAAAGCAAGAAATTCGTTATAACAGTTGCCAGACAGTACGGAAGCGGTGGGCGCGAGATCGGACTTCGCCTGGGCGAGCTTCTCGGCATCAAGGCGTATGATAAGGAACTTATAACCATGGCGGCGCAGAAATCCGGCATGTCAGAGGAGGTTCTCAACTACGTTGACGAGAAGGCGACGAGCAGTCTGCTTTACTCGCTTGCAATGCGTGCATCCTATATGAGCGGCGCGACGAATAATATGAATATTCCGCTTAACGATAAGCTTTTTATTACTCAGTCGGAGATCATCCGCGAAAAGGCGGAAAGCGAATCCTGCGTTATCGTCGGCAGATGTGCGGATTACGTTCTCAGACACGTCGAAAACCGCCTCAGCATTTTTATCTATGCACCGGATGACTTCAAGATCGGGCGCATAATAGAACGCCACGAGGGCGTTGACGAAAAAGAAGCCAAGGAACTTTCAAGAAAGATCGATAAGAGAAGAGTAAATTACTATAACTATTACACCGGCAAAAAATGGGGAGCGCCCGAAAACTATCAAATATTGATAGACAGCTCCGTTCTCGGTATTGAAGGAACAGCCCGGGTACTGGCTTCGATAATCAAGTCAAAATTCTATGTATAAGAGTGCTTGCCGAGCGTAGAAAGCCCTCATCGCTCGGCAATTTTAAATTTTTTTGAGAAATTTCAAAAAAGGGGTTGCTTTTTCTCGCCGGATGTGATATAATATGCAAGTCAATGGAGGCATAGCTCAGCTGGTTAGAGTACTTGCTTGACATGCAAGGGGTCACTGGT
>JBJDZD010000103.1:0-1605 GCA_051867815.1 Eubacteriales bacterium
AAGTACGACAAAAGGTTCAGAACTTAAGTCCTGAACCCTTTGTCAGCGGTCTGACGGCTGATGCATCGCATCAGCCGTTATTATTTTAATGCTTAATGCTTTTTTCCATGACCTCTCAAAAGACCGTCCTTTATCTCCCACAGTTTAGCGGAAAGGTCGACGTAATAATTATGCGGATTTTCCCAGCGGAGAACTTCCTTCCACATAGAGTCAAGCTGCGCGGCGCACAGTCGGCGTGATTCTTCAATGTCCGGGACAGAATAAACCTGTCGTCCGTTCTCGAATATTCTCTCCAAAAGCGGAACAGCCGTTACGTTTTCAAGCACCTTGCGCTTCCACGTATATTGCGGATCAAAGATCTCAATGGGCTTTGTGTCGTCAAGCTCCTCGTCGTAAACGCAAATGAGATCCGCCTCTGCCTTGCCGTTTTGCTTATTATAAATACGGTAGAGCTTTTTGAAATGAGGCGTGGTTATCTTCTGCGGATTTTCACTTATCTTAATTTTCGGCGTGATGCTTCCGTCGTTCTCCTCAACCGCAACGAGCTTATAAACTCCGCCAAACACGGGGCAACTCTTTGCTGTGATCAACCGCTCACCGATGCCGAAAGCATCGACGCAAGCACCCTGGCGGATGATGTCGCGAATAATATGCTCGTCAAGCGAATTGGAAACGACGATGCGGCATTGAGGGAATCCGGCTTCGTCAAGCATCTTCCTTGCGCGTGTGGTCAGATAAGTTATATCACCGGAATCCAAGCGGATGGCGCATTTGGTTATGCCACACTCCCTGAAGGCTTTTATTGCATTCGGAATGCCGGATTCAAGCACGTTGTACGTGTCGACAAGCAGGGTGGCGTTATCGGGGTAGATCTCGCAATAAGTCTTGAATGCAGTATATTCATCCGGAAACATCTGCACCCACGAATGTGCCATTGTTCCGGTAGCGGGTACGTTATAGTATTCATCCGATATGGTACATGCCGTTGCCGCTACGCCGCCGATATATGCCGCTCTCGCACCGAGCATGGCTGCATCCGCGCCGTGCGCGCGTCTCGAGCCGAACTCGGATATTGCTCTGCCCTCCGCCGCTCTTACCATGCGCGAAGCTTTGGTTGCTATGCAGGACTGATGATTGAACTGCATCAGGATATAGGTCTCGATAAACTGCGCCTGCGGAGCTTTTGCTCTGACTGTGATAACGGGTTCGTTTGGAAATATAACCGTTCCCTCCGGCACAGCCCACATATCTCCCTCAAATTTGAAATCACGAAGGTATTCAAGGAATTCTTCATCAAAAATGCCCTTGCCGCGTAAAAATGCTATGTCTTCATCAGTAAATTTGAGATCATTGATATAGTTGATTATCTGTTCAAGTCCCGCCGCAACGGCATATCCTCCGTCGTCGGGATTTGCACGATAGAACACGTCAAAATAGGTATATTTGTCGGAATAACCGCATTTGATGTACCCGTTTGCCATGGTCAATTCGTAATAATCGCAAAGCATCGTCAGATTTCTTTCAATATCAAGCATTTTCATCCCTCATTTCATATTTTCGTCTCCTGTCATTTCCGTAGGCTATCGCAAGAGCAACAATGCCCAC
>JBJDZD010000104.1:0-7616 GCA_051867815.1 Eubacteriales bacterium
TCGGCGCGGCAGCTCTCGGTGACATCGGAAAGCATTTCCCCGATACCGACCCGGAGTTTTGTGGAGCAGACAGCCTTGCGCTGACGCGCCACGTTGCAGCTCTACTCAAGGAAAACGGCTATCGGATAGTTAACGTGGATTCTACCGTCATCGCGCAGAGGCCGAAGCTCGCGCCTCATATAACGCTTATGCGTGAGAGGATTTCCGATGCACTTGATATTGAGTTTGGTGACGTAAGCGTCAAGGCAACCACCGAGGAAAAGCTCGGCTTCACCGGAAACGGCGAAGGCATTGCCGCCCACGCCGTATGCCTTATCGAGAAAATATAAAAAGCTCACCTTTACTCGGACAACTGCAGTTTACTTCCTGCATTTTGAAATTCCGACCGAGGGATGAGCGCATCTTCACAATACATAATATGCCCAAAGGGCAAACGAGGTCAAATATGATTTATATTTCCCCTTCACTGCTTGCCGCAGATTTTTCAAGGCTCGGAGATGAGATTGATAACATAGAAAAAGCCGGTGCCGACTATCTGCATCTTGACATCATGGACGGCACATTCGTACCGAATATCTCGTTCGGATTTCCCGTTATCGAATCGCTCCGCGATAAAAGCGGACTTATATTTGACGTGCATTTGATGATAACGCACCCCGAAAGGTATATTGAGAGATTTGCCAAAGCCGGAGCGGACATTATCACCTTCCACCTTGAAGCTACCGATTCTCCCGAAGAGACAATAAAAGCAATCAAGGCTTGCGGTAAAAAGGCATCGGTTTCAATCTCTCCCAAAACACCCGCCGATGCTCTTCTTCCCTACCTATCCGAGCTTGACATGGTGCTTGTTATGACGGTTGAGCCGGGATTCGGCGGTCAGTCCCTCATACCCGAAACACTTGATAAGGTCAAGATGCTCCGCAGGGTAATCGACGAAGAAGGTTATAATTGCAACATCGAGGTTGACGGCGGTATTTCCGAGAAAAACGTTTCTCTCGTCACGGCGGCCGGCGCAAACGTTGTGGTTGCCGGCACGGCGGTATTCAGATCGTCCGATCCCAAAAAGACCATTGAAGATATGAAGAACAATTCATAACCAATCCATAAAAGATCAGCAGGCACGAAGCCTGCTGATTTTTTCATTAATACGCGATCTTGGCTGAAATATAAGCTTCAAGCTCGGGAATCGGGATTCTTACCTGCTCCATTGTATCGCGGTCGCGGACAGTTACGCAACCGTCCTCCTTGGATTCAAAGTCGTAGGTAATGCAAAGAGGAGTACCGATCTCGTCCTGGCGGCGATATCTCTTACCGATGGAGCCGGTTTCGTCGAAATCAACGGCAAACTTCTTGGAAAGCTCACAGAAGATCTCATCTGCCTCTGCGGAGAGCTTCTTGGAAAGCGGCAGGACTGCTGCCTTGATGGGTGCGATTGCCGGATGGAAGTGGAGAACGGTTCTGACATCATTCTTCTCTGCGTCGATAACTTCCTCGTCGTATGCATCGCAAAGAACTGCGAGGACGCTTCTCTCAACACCGAGGGAAGGCTCAACGACATAGGGGATGTATCTTTCGTTTGTTTCGGGATCGAAGTATGTGAGATCCTTATTCGAGGTATTCTGATGCTGAGTAAGGTCGTAGTCGGTTCTGTCGGCTACGCCCCAAAGCTCGCCCCATCCAAACGGGAAAAGGAATTCAAAGTCCGTGGTTGCCTTGGAGTAGAAGCAAAGCTCCTCGGGGTCATGGTCACGCAGGCGAATGTTCTCGTCACGCAGACCGATGGAAAGCAACCATTTGTGGCAGAACTCTCTCCAATATGCAAACCACTCAAGATCGGTGCCGGGTTTGCAGAAGAACTCAAGCTCCATCTGCTCAAACTCGCGGACACGGAAAATGAAGTTACCGGGAGTGATCTCGTTACGGAATGATTTACCTATCTGTGCGATACCGAAGGGCATCTTTCTGCGGGTCGTTCTCTGTACGTTGACAAAGTTGGTGAAGATTCCCTGTGCGGTTTCGGGGCGGAGATATACCGTGTTCTTGGCATCCTCGGTTACGCCCTGGAAGGTCTTGAACATGAGGTTGAACTGGCGAATGTCGGTGAAATTATGCTTGCCGCAGGTTGGGCAAGGGATATTGTGTTCCTCAACGAAATTCTTCATCTCGTCATGTGTGAAAGCGTCAATAGGCTTTGGAAGCTCGAAGCCGTTCTCCGCGCACCAGTCCTCGATGATCTTGTCGGCGCGGAAACGCTCGTGGCACTCGCGGCAGTCCATAAGCGGGTCGGAGAAGCCTGCAAGGTGACCGGATGCGACCCATGTCTGGGGGTTCATGAGAATTGCGGCATCAAGACCGACGTTGTACTTATTTTCCTGAACGAATTTTTTCCACCAAGCTTTCTTAACGTTGTTCTTAAGCTCAACGCCGAGAGGCCCGTAGTCCCAGGTGTTTGCAAGACCTCCGTAAATCTCGGAGCCGGGGAAAATGAAGCCGCGGTTCTTGCACAGCGCGACTATTTTGTCCATGGTTTTTTCTTTGTTGTCCATTTTTATGTCCTCATTTAATTATAAATTCTCTTATATGAAGCAAAGGTATCACAGGTCCTGGTCTCGTCGATTGCCGTGAGCGTATCGTTGCCGACGGTTATTTGCTTGAGACTGACCGAAATCTCGCGGTTGTTTTGCGCATATTTGAATATCATTCCGATATTATCAACAAATACACTCGAAGTAAAATCGGTATCTACTGATTTTTCAAGCTGCGCAAATACCGAAGGCGCCCGATTGTAGTTGATGATATTGAGGAATGTTGAAATAAACTTCTTGATTACCTCAACGGTCGTTTTCTCACGCGAACCGCCGTTCGTGTAATTATTGAACATCAAAAGGTCGAGCACACCTTCGCCATCCAGTCTTTGGGCACCCTTTTTGAGGTTGATATCGATTCCGCCTTCAATATCGGAATATTGCATGTCAAAGGGGACGTTATAGCTGATGCCGCCGAGGGCATCAACAAGTGCGGGGAAATCATCCATCGTTACGACGGCGTGGTAGTCGATGGTCATACCCGTCATGGCGTAGACCTTATCAATCAAAGTATCAAGGCCGTAACTGCCGTAGACCTCGGAAAGCTTTATGTAACGGCCGCTCATATCGACATAGGCGTCTGTCGGAAAGGCGGTGTACGTGAGCTGACCGCGCTCTTTATCCACGCGAATCAATACAAGAGCATCGGTTTCAACGATTCTGTAATCAACGGTATAGAATCCGCCGTTGAAGATCAAGCCGCCGTCCTCGGCCTCAATACCATCCGGACTCCAGAAGTTCTTATCGGAAACAACAGATCCGGGCTTCGGCTTGACATCATCGGGGGCAGGGATGAATGATACTTCTTGCTTTTTGATGCCATAGAGCATTTCAAGCATATCGGGGTCGTAATTTGCGAATCTATCCGGGCGATAGTCGGTACCCACCAGCAATAGATTGAAGGAGCTTCCGCCCGACAGGTCTATCTCACCGATATTTTCGGGAGGTTTTACGATTTCGGGTGGCTCCGTTGTTTCGGGTGGATTGGTCTCACTTCCGCCGATACCGATCAGATTATTCAGCACAAGCCCGACGAGCATATATGCAATAAGCCCGAAAACGATCAGCGCAATTATGAAGGCTAAAACAAAATTCTTTGTTGCCGAGAGCATTTTGTTCCTCCTCTCTCAATTTTCTATATTATACTATATTATCATCGCATTGGCAAGAGGTTAATTGTAACAATTATTCCAATCTTTCGCCGAGTATTTTAACATAGTGCTGATAAAACTCCTCATATCTGCCTTCGTCCAGCGCTTTCCTGATCTTTTCCATAAGTTCATTATAGAAATAGAGGTTATGGAGTACGGCAAGTCGCATGCCGAGACTTTCCTTGGCCTTGAAGAGATGGCGAATATACGAACGGCTGTAAAGGCGGCAAGCCGGGCACTGACAATCGGGGTCAATAGGTCGGTCGTCCTTGGCGAAACGCTCATTGAGAAGGTTGATCTTTCCCTTCCAGGTAAAAAGATTGCCGTGGCGCGCGTTGCGGCTTGGCATTACGCAGTCAAAGAAATCAACGCCTCTGCGAACAGCCTCAATAATATTAAGGGGCGTGCCGACACCCATCAGATAACGAGCTTTATTCTTGGGCATATACGGTTCAACGGCATCAATGATACGATACATATCCTCCGTTGCTTCACCAACGGCAAGGCCGCCGATGGCGTAGCCGTCAAGATCAAGCTCGGCGATCGCCTTCATGTTTTCGATTCGGAGATCCTCGTACGTTCCGCCTTGATTTATGCCGAAGAGGAGCTGATTTTTATTGATGGTATCGGGGAGCGCATTGAGACGAGCCATTTCCGCCTTGCATCTGACCAGCCAACGCACGGTTCGCTCCGCGGACTGCTTTACGTACTTATAGGGTGCGGGATTTTCAATGCATTCGTCGAAAGCCATGGCGATGGTTGATCCGAGGTGTGATTGAATCTGCATACTCTCCTCAGGGCCCATGAAAATGCGCTTGCCGTCAACATGGGAAGCAAATTTGACGCCTTCCTCTGTTATTTTGCGCAGCTGGGAAAGCGAAAACACCTGAAATCCGCCGCTGTCGGTGAGAATCGGGCCTTTCCAATTCATGAATTTATGAAGACCGCCCATTTCGTAGATGAGACGGTCACCCGGACGAATGTGGAGATGATAGGTATTGGAAAGCTCTACCTGACAGTGCACCTTTTCGAGGTCGTCTGCAGAGATACCGCCCTTAACAGCCGCACAAGTGCCGACATTCATGAAAACGGGGGTCTGTATATCTCCGTGTACTGTGTGAAATATTCCGCGACGAGCACGGCCTTCTTCTTTGAGAAGTTCAAACATATTAATTCCTCTTGAATAAATGATCTATGGTATTTTTTGAAATTTCAATGGCAATAGGTCTGCCGTGAGGGCAGCTGATGACCTCCGGGTTTGCGCGAAGCTCGCGAACGAGCCACTCGGCGTATCCCTCGGGATATATTCTTCCTGCCTTGATTGCCGCCTTGCATGACGCTTGATAAAGCGCCTTTTCAAACACGATATCAGCCGTCAGCTCAACACCGGAGCCTTTCTTTATCGAATCGGCAAACGCTTCAAATATCGCTGGCGCGGCGTTTGGCGTAATTGCCGATGGAATTTCGGTTATATAGACGGTGTTCCTTGCTGAGCGGAAGCCAAAACCGGTCTTTTCGATATGAGAGCGGTATTCCTCAAGCAGGGAGATCTCGTCGCTCATGAGCATGACCTCAAGCGGAACCGCCATAAGCTGCGTTTCGCGCGTTTGTGATTTAAGTCCTCGCTTGAGTGATTCAAAGATAAGCCGTTCGTGCGCGGCGTGCTTATCCACCATGAGCATAACATTACGGTTTTCTATGATAATGTATGAATTAAAGACTTCGCCGACCAAGCGATAGAAGCTACCGGGAGCAAGGCAGGGGTCGACGGCAGTTAACGGTTGTGGGATATCTTCGATTGGAAAGTTCGAAATCTCCGGTTCCTTCTCTTCCGGGTCTGAGTTGTAACCGTGATAATCCATCGGTGCCCTGAAGCTATATTCCTTTGGCGGTTGCGGCGCTTCGGGAACGGGTGCAGGCTCAGCAGGCGCGGAAGTGTCGGCAATATCAATCTGCGTATTGGTCGATTTGGGTTCAATGGCACGGTCAACCACCGGCGCAAACGCAAGGTTTGCCGACGGCTTCCACGCAGCTGCCGTAAACGCAGGCTTTTTGCCCTCAAGCTCATTTATCTCCGGGCGTTGGGTGTTCTCAGCAAGCGCGGTTCTCACGGCGTGATAGATTGCATCGAAAACCGGACGCTCGTTTGAAAACTTGACTTCAAGCTTACTCGGATGAACGTTGACATCCACAGTATTCGGCGCAATATCAATATAAATCACACAACCGGGAAATTTTTCCGGCGGTATGTAGGAGGTGTACGCCTGTTCAATAGCAGCCATGCCCGTCTTTGTTTTAATATATCTGCCATTAATAAAGAAATTCTGATAATTTCTGTTTGCACGGGGCGTTGAAGGTGCGGTTATGAATCCGGAGACCCGTACTCCGTCACGTTCGCATTCGATTTCAAGCATGGTTTTGGCAAAATCCTTGCCGTAAACGCTTCTTATTGCGGAACGGCGATTGCCGTCGCCACTCGTTTCAAGCTTCACCGAACCGTCGGAAATCAACTTGAAGGCTATCTCGGGATGGGAGAGAGCAATCTTTTCAAGAACCGCGCAGACCGCCATACCTTCCGTAAGATCGCGCTTAAGGAATTTCAGTCTTGCAGGGACGTTGGCAAAAAGATTTTCAACTATTATGGTTGTTCCGTCAGATGCTCCGCGCTCGGTAACTGAACCTACCCTGCCCGAATTGATCTCGATGAAGGCACCCATTTCTCTGTCGCGTGTTTTGGAGATGATGCGGACATCGGAAACCGAGCAAATGGCGGCAAGTGCCTCGCCGCGGAATCCGAGTGTCATGATGGCGGCAAGATCATCAGCCTTGCGGATCTTGCTCGTTGCATGTCTGCGGACTGCGATGGGGAGATCCTCAGGCTCAATACCGGAACCGTTATCGGTCACGCGCATGAAGAGAACGCCGCCGCGCTGGATCTCGACGGTAACCCTATCCGCACCTGCATCTATTGAATTTTCCACAAGCTCTTTAATTACCGAGGCAGGCCTGTCAACGACCTCACCTGCGGCAATAAGGTTTGCAACCTCAAAACTCAATACATTGATCTTACCCATTTTTTAACCGTTACTTACTTTAATTTCTTTTGAAGCTCGTTTAAGAGACCCATTGCTTCAAAGGGCGACATATTATTCAGATCCGCGGCGCGGATATCGTCAATTACGCTGTCATTGATGCAATCGTCGAGTGTGAGCGCAACATCGCCATCAATCTCTATCTCTTTATCGTTCATTGCGCGTGCGCGCGCTTCGGTCTCTGCAAGGATTGCCTTTGCGCGAGATATAACTTCGTTCGGTATGCCGGCAAGCTTTGCTACCTCGATGCCGTAGCTGTCATCCGTTCCGCCGGGAACGATCTTTCGCAAAAAAACTATATTGTCGCCGCGCTTACGGGCAGCAATATTGTAGTTTACCACGCCCTCAAGCTCGTCGGCAAGCGCGGTAAGCTCATGGTAGTGTGTGGCAAAGAGCGTCTTTGCGCCAACCTTTTTGCTCTGCGTATATTCAACGATCGCACGAGCGATGCTCATGCCGTCAAAGGTTGAGGTTCCTCGGCCGACCTCGTCATAAATAATGAGGCTGTTCTTCGTTGCCGAGCGAAGAATGGTTGCCACTTCGGTCATTTCAAGCATAAAGGTTGATTGACCGGATGCAAGGTCGTCCGAAGCTCCTACGCGGGTGAAAACGCGGTCAACAACGCAGAGATCCGCTCCTGCGGCAGGGACAAACGAACCGATCTGCATCATTATGCTTATGAGCGCAACCTGGCGCATATACGTGGATTTACCTGCCATATTGGGGCCGGTAATTATCATCAAGCGCGACGCCTTCATATCGAGATGGGTATCGTCGGGGCCAAAAAA
>JBJDZD010000105.1:0-7585 GCA_051867815.1 Eubacteriales bacterium
GGCATCCGTTCTTTGGGATTGACTGATGACGAGATCCTCGATCTTGTGAAAAATTGCTTGACTAAGGAGGAATAATTATGGCTTCAGTTCTAAAATGTGAAGATCTGACTAAAAAATACGGCGAAAAGATTGCGCTTGACAAAATCAATCTTGATATACCGAGCGGCGGCATCGTGGGCCTGCTCGGACCTAACGGAAGCGGAAAAACAACGCTTATCAAGTTGATTTGCGGCCTTCTTACCGCAAATTCCGGTAGTATCACGGTTGACGGCATACCGATTGGCGTTGAATCAAAGAAAAAGGTTGCGTACCTTCCGGACCACATGTTCCTTTCAAACAGAATGACCGTTGCCAAGGAGATCGTATATTTTTCCGATTTCTTTGAGGATTTCAATCCTCAAAAGGCAGAAGAGATGGTGCATGCTCTTGGAATCGACACAAAAGCTACAGTCGGCAGTCTCTCCAAGGGCAACAAGGAAAAGGTTGCGCTCATTCTGACGATGAGCCGTAGCGCAAAGCTCTATCTGCTCGATGAGCCGATCGCCGGCGTTGACCCCGCAACGAGGGACTATATTTTGCAAACGATAATCCGCAACTATGCAGAAGATGCTGCAGTCCTGATATCTACCCACCTTATATCCGATATCGAAACCGTCCTCGAAAGAGTTATCTTTCTTCAACAGGGACACATCGTACTTGACGACGAAACGGACAATATCCGCGAAAAATACGGCACAAGCGTTGACGCACACTTCAGGGAGGTGTTCAAATGGTAAAGAAGCTTTATAAGTATGAGTTCAAATCATACGGTCTTTGGGCGCTCCTTCTGTATGCGGTAATGATACTTACTGCGGTTATTCTGATAGTTTCGCTTCGGTTTTTCTTCGATAATCCCATGATCAGCCGGGAGTTTATTGAGGAAAACGTTTGGGATGACATTGTTGTTGCCGCTGCCGGGACATTTTATGGCGTCTCGATCATTGCGTGCTTTACTATGGTTGGCATCATGTCCCTCGTAAGATTTTATAAGCACTTGCTTTCTACCGAGGGATATCTTACGCTGTCACTTCCCGTAACCCCCACACAGCATATAGTGTGCAAGACCGTGGTTGCTTTGGTATATCAGCTCGGTGCCGTCATGGCGCTTGGAGCTTCATTTATGGTTTTGATAATCGGGTCAGGAGAAGCGCAGACGATATTTGAGGAAGTCTGGAAGGCAATACCCGAGTTCCTGGAAATGATTTCACAGCTTGAGGCAATATATATTATTGATATTATTGTAGCATCGATCTCGTTGCTCTTGGCCCCTCTTGCGTCATTGTTTATGTACTATTTTTGCCTGGCGTGCGGAATGCTTTTCGGCAAGCTTAAGCTCGCCGGCTCGGTAATTATTTACATTGCCATTTCCACTGCGACCTCGGTCCTTACAAGCATAGGTCAGGTCCTACTGATCCCATTCGTTTCCGCATTCGACTCGCCGGAGGCCTTTGTTTCCGTGATTTGTTTTGGCTTACTGATTGTTATGGTTGCGCAAGTGGTCGCGTACTTCTTAGCGACCAAGTATCTCTTTACACATAAAGTTAATCTATAATACCATACGCCCCGAAGCCCGTGCTTCGGGGCGTAACATTTTTTAATAAATGTTTAATTAATCAATATTAACTTGACAAAGCTCCCGTTTTGTTCTATAATATATATTAAATATAATGTTGTTTATTGGCGAAACGGAGTTCCAATGCAGAATAAAAAATATATTTTTCTCGATCAGGTCAACTCTCCCGAGGACCTCAGAGACTTTGACCGCGAGAGTACCGAGGCACTTGCGCAGGAGATCAGGGACTTTTTGATTGACAATGTAAGTGAATGCGGCGGTCATCTTGCTTCAAATCTCGGGGTGGTTGAGCTGTCTTTGGCGTTACATAGGGTTTTTGATACGCCTAAAGATAAAATCGTGTGGGACGTTGGTCATCAGAGCTATGTTCATAAGATTATTACGGGCAGAAAAAATGAGTTTTCGACCTTAAGAAAACCGGGAGGACTTTCCGGCTTTACCAAGAGAGAAGAGAGCGAATTTGACCCATTCGGGGCAGGCCACAGCTCCACATCAATCTCAGCGGCTCTGGGAATTGCCGAAGCAGAGCATCTGAGAGGCGGAGATTCATATACCGTTGCCGTCGTCGGAGACGGTGCCTTTACCGGAGGTATGATCTACGAGGCGCTGAATAACTGCGACAGAACTGACGGAATCAAGCTGATCATTGTTCTTAACGAGAACGAGATGTCAATATCCAAGAATATCGGTTCAGTAGCAAAAAGTCTTTCCAAGCTTCGCAACCGCCCCGGCTACTTCAGAACCAAGGCGGCAACGCGCAGTTTTCTCGGTAAAATACCTTTTGCGGGTAAATATATAGTTAAATTTGCCGTCAAGCTTAAGAAAGCAATCAAGAATATCTTGTACGGCTCCAACTATTTTGAGAATCTCGGTCTTTATTACATTGGTCCTGTTGATGGCCATGATATCGGCGAGCTTGAGGACATGCTCTCCGAAGCTAAGAAGTACAATCAAAGCGTTATCGTACACGTTAAGACGCAAAAGGGTCGGGGCTATCAGCCTGCTGAGGAGATGCCGGACAAGTATCACGCGGTCGCGCCAAAGGATGCTGAGCCGGCGGGAGGCTTTTCACGCGCTTTCGGTGACGCGATCGTTAACGCCGCAGAAAAAGACCACCGAATTTGTGCTATTACGGCGGCTATGGGTCGCGGAACGGGACTTGCTGAGTTTGAAAAGAGATTCCCCGAACGTTTCTTTGACGTCGGCATAGCCGAGGAGCATGCCGTTACCTTTGCGGCAGGACTTGCTGCAGGAGGGGCTTTGCCCGTTTGCGCAATATATTCCACCTTCTTGCAGAGGTCATACGATAATATCATTCATGACGTTGCACTTCAGGGACTGCCCGTCATATTGGCAGTTGATCGCGCCGGACTGAATGCCTCGGACGGCGCTACTCATCACGGCATATTTGACGTCGCGTTCCTGTCGACAATTCCCGACATGACGATATTCACCCCCGCAACCTACGAGTGTCTTGAACGTTCGTTTGCCTGTGCATTGTCGCTCGGCAAGCCTGCTGCGATTCGCTACCCGAATGCTGTTGAGGATGAAGTCGTTAAAGCCGCTTTTTACGGAGACGATATTGTCACCGATATTTCGGTTCGTTCTTTCGGTCTTGATAACAGAACCGAAAACGTAATTATCACTCACGGCAGAATGGTTACGACCGCGCTTGAAGCGGTTTCATTGCTCTCCGAGGACAATATCCCTGTTGCCGTGGTTTTGTGCGAGTACATTAAACCGTACGACGCTCTTGCAGATCAGCTTTCGGCGATTCTGCCTTTTACCGTCAGGAATATCATTTTTCTTGAGGAAGAAATCCTGTCCGGCGGATTTGGTATGAATCTCGCCGAGGAGATGAACAAACGGTATATTCTTCCGCGAGCGGTCAAGAAAATAATGGCAGTTGACGACAGCTTTGTTATCCCCAAAGCGGGCGAAAACGTTTGGCTGACTGCCGGCGTTGACGCGCAGTCAGTTTATGAAGCTATGAAAGAAATGACAGATAAATAAATCTCTATGTAAGGAAAATTCTTGCATCGCTTTTGCAATGCTTGCTCGTCGCGCTTTGAAGCGGCGAGCAATTCTTTATAAATTCATATTATGTTCACGCATTTCTTTAGCGAGCATTAAGGCATGCGCGTTATACTTTATATACAATATTGTAAAACTGCGCTTTACAATTGATGACCGCGCGGCGGGGAACGCGCGCTTATCAGCCGCTACGGCTCCCCTCGGCGCGCGGACTCGCTTTGCTCGTCAGAGTGGTGTTTTTTCGTCGGCAAAGCCACCGAAAAAACGAATTATATTGAAAACCGCTGACTTTTACAATCGGCTAATACAATAATAAAATCGGAGGTACAAAATGAAACTTACCGAACAAAAACAGAAATTGACAACTGTGGTATCCCTGTTGCTTATTACATTATTTATGCTAACCTCGTGTTCGGGCTTTTTACCCAATCAAATCGCAGAGCAGGGAAATACCGACACTTCAACGATAGCCGAGAGCGAGGAGAACGCGAACCCCACAGTCAACAATAACGGAAAAGTTACCCTGCGTACCGCCACTTTCGTTTCCGACGGGATTTCCACAAGCCAATCCCTTGATGTGAGCGATATAGCAAGCGGCATGATGCCCTGTATGGTTGCCATTACAAACATTTCAGTACAAGAGGTTGAGAATTTCTTCGGCATATACGGAGGCAACCGAGTAGAGGAAATCGAAAGCAGCGGCTCCGGCATTATTGTCGGCGAGAATGAGTCGGAGTTATTGATTGTAACGAACAATCATGTTATCGAGAACGCCACCACGCTCTCCGTATGCTTTGCGGACAATAAGGCTTGCGAAGCCCTTCTCAAAGGTGCAAGCCCCGACTATGACTTGGCTGTAATTGCCGTTAAGCTTTCGGATATTCCCAATGAAACGAAGGAAAAGATCGCGGCGGCGGTTTTCGGATCGTCCGACGAGCTTCGCGTGGGCGAGCAAGTCGTTGCGATCGGCAATGCGCTCGGATACGGTCAGTCGGTTACAACGGGTATCGTAAGCGCACTCAACAGGAAACTGAGCACCTGTGATGCCGTAATGCTTCAAACCGACGCGGCAATAAATCCCGGTAACAGCGGCGGTGCGCTATTGAATATGGACGGTGAGGTGATCGGTATCAATTCTGCAAAATACTCATCCACAGAGGTTGAGGGTATGGGATACGCCATAGCTGTCAGCCAAGCAAAGAGCATCATTGAAGAATTGCTGAATCGTGAGACGAGGGAAAAGGTAGACGAAGCGAATGCATCGTATATAGGTATAACCGCACAGGATGTCAGCGCCGATATTGAAAGCTACTACGGTATTCCGCAGGGTGTGTATATCAACGGAATCGTTAAAGACAGCGCGGCACATCTTGCAGGACTTACGAAAAAGACCGTTATTACGCATTTTGACGGTATGCGCGTTACAAGCATAGCGAATTTGAAGAATCGCCTCGAGTACTATGCAGCCGGCGAGGAGGTAACGCTTACCGTTCAGGTTTACAGTAATAATTCTTACACCGAACAAACCATTACCATAACGCTCGGTAGTGTTCCGGATGGATACCTCGGCTCAACATTCTGATTTTCACAGCAAAACAGACAAGACGGGAAGCTTTTGCGGTTTCCGGTCTTGTCTGTTTTTATGCCTTGTCTTTTGTCTAAACAGTTGTGGGTAATCTTAATGTTGAGATGGTGTCATGAAGCTTTGTGGCAGAAAATCTCAACCTGCTCAATTCCTGCTCGCTCAGCGGTATTTCAAGAATGTCCTCAATACCGCTCGAGCCGACTACGCAAGGAACACCGAGACATACTCCGCTGATGCCGTACTCTCCTCCGAGTAAAGCGGAAACGGGCATTATGGTGTGTTCGTCACGAACTACGGCTTCAACTATTCGCCTTACTGCCGTAGCGATTGCATAATAGGTTGAGCCTTTTGCGTCAATTATTCTGTATGCCGCATCTCGTACGTCCTCAAAGACGGTTTCGAAATCATCTACGGTAAACCCGTTTACGCAATGCCTACAGTACGAATCAATGTCAACTCCCGAGACATTAGCACTGCTCCAAACAGGAAGTTCGCTGTCGCCATGCTCGCCAATGATAAAGGTATGCACGTTTCTGGCATCTACTCCGATTCTTCTTCCCATAAGTTGCTTCAATCTTGCGGTATCAAGTACCGTTCCGGAACCCAAAATTCTGTGTGACGGAAATTTTGACATGGATATCGTTACGTACGTCAAAATATCGACGGGGTTGGTGACGACGAGAATGATTCCGTCAAATTTTGTTTCCGATATGCTGTTGATTATCGCAGAAAAAACCTTGGTGTTCCTTTGCGTTAGGTCAATTCTGGTCTCTCCGGGTCTCTGGGATACACCGGCAGTAATAATAACAATACCGGCGTCGTCAAGGTCGGAGTAATCACCGGCATATATTTCAACGGGCAAATTGAAGGGAATGCAGTGTGCAATATCCTCAGCCTCACCTTTTGCACGCCTGACGTCAAGGTCGATCAGTACCAAATCGGTGAACAGCCCGGACAACATCAGAGTGTACGCAGTAGTAGCGCCCACATTGCCGCAACCGATAATTGCGCATTTTTTATGATTAATCATTATAATTTCTCCGGAAAATAATAATACCGAGCAAATCTGCTCGGTATTATTATTTCGTAAAACGTAAATTAAATCAATGTCAATTTTTGATCCAAGCGCGCGAGCGATCAACGGCACGATGCCAATCATTGATAAGCGCCATTCTTTTGATTATCTCCATGTCCGGCTCAACTATGCGGTCAACGGAACGGTTTGCAATGATCTGATCGGTGCTTGATATCGCGCCGACTGCAAGTCCGGCAAGGTAAGCTGCGCCGAGAGCGGTCGTTTCTATGCACGATGGGCGAAGGACTTTTTTGTCAAGAATGTCCGCTTGTATTTTCAGCAAAAGATTATTTGCCGAAGCACCGCCGTCAACATTCAGCGTTTCAAAGTTGATCCCGGCTTCCGATTGCATGAGCGCGAGGACATCATACGTTTGGAAGGCCATGGAATCAAGGACCGAGCGAACGATGTGCGCACGAGTTGTGCCTCTTGTAAGTCCCGATATGGAGCCGCGCGCGTATGGATCCCAATACGGAGCGCCGAGGCCGACAAAGGCAGGAACGAAATAAACTCCTCCGCTGTCGGATACGGTTGAGGCGATCTGTTCGGTTTCGGATGCGTGCGTAACGAGACCGAGGCCGTCACGAAGCCATTGAACAGCCGCTCCGCATACAAACACGGAACCTTCAAGCGCGTAGTAAACCTTGCCGTTCAATCCCCATGCGATCGTGGTGACAAGACCGTTCTTCGAATATACCGGCTTTTCACCCGTGTTCATCAGCAAAAAGCCGCCGGTGCCGTAAGTGTTTTTCGCGTCACCCGGTTTGAAGCAGCATTGACCGAACAAAGCCGCTTGCTGGTCGCCGGCGACTCCCGAAACCGGGATTGCGCCGCCGAAAAGCTCGGGGGCTGTATAACCGAATATTCCGGATGACGGTAAAACCTTGGGGAGCAGTTCTCTCGGTATATCGAACATACGAAGCAGAGTGTCATCCCAATCAAGAGTGTTGATATTAAAGAGCATGGTTCTCGATGCATTTGAGTAGTCTGTCACATGCTCTTTTTTACCTGTAAGATTGTAGATAAGCCAAGAATCAACCGTACCGAAGCACAGCTCGCCTTTTTGGGCGCGTTCCTTTGCCCCGGCGACATTATCAAGAATCCATTTGATCTTGGTGGCGGAGAAGTAGGGGTCGAGAACGAGACCGGTTTTTTCGCGTATCATGTCTGTGAGACCGATCTTTCGCAGTTCATCACAGTAATCCGATGTTCTGCGGCATTGCCACACGATTGCGTTATAAATCGGTCTGCCTGTTTTTCTGTCCCAAATTATCGTAGT
>JBJDZD010000106.1:0-35221 GCA_051867815.1 Eubacteriales bacterium
ACGAGTGCCGCAGGATGTGCGTGAAGCACCGCCTTAAGGTCGGGGCGCGCGCGCAGGACTGCCAGATGGAAGGGGTATTCGGAGGAGGGGCGGTGCTTACCGTGAACCACTCCGTCCGGCGTTACCCACATAATGTCATCAGCCGTCAGGTGTGCCTTATCAACGCCCGAGGGGGATATCCACATAACGCCGTCCTCGTCCATTATCGAAAGGTTGCCGCCCGAAGTGGTGGTCAGCTTATTGTCGTAAAGACGGGTCATGATGTAGGCGATCTTCTCCGCCGAAGTCATGTTAAGTAATTTCATTATTACACCTCTATACAAATTATTCCATGGTAATTATACCACAAAACGCACGCATATTCAATAGCCTCGGCAAAGAAAAAGCCTTGCCGAAGCAAGACTTTTATCTTATTTATTGAAGAGATGCCGTCTCTTTTTGAAGTAAACGAGGTTGCAGAGCGCGAGCGTTGCGGAAACCGACGCGGAAACGATGACGGACATGACCGTTATGATGTAATCGACCGGCTCATAGGTCGCGCGCAAAATGCAGATGCCGATGATATTGTAGCCGAGCGAAATGGCCATGCCGTACGCATACAGCGCAACTGCCAGCACGGGACCGCTTTTCTTATATTTGCGGAGCGAAAGGGCCGCCGCAAGCGCAAGCACGCCCATTCCGACGGTAAGCACGCCGTACACCGTATCCAAGGGGGCAAGCAGAGGATATTGAGCGTAGACCTCCTCCGTATGAGCCGAAGCATTGAGATAGGAAACGGCACTGAGAAGGTTTATGGCGGCGTTAGCCCAAAGCAGGAAATTCACAAGAAATTTGTACCAGCCCATGGGCAGTTGCTTTGCCGGCATCTTCAGATCCTTATCGAACGCGCCCCTGTAATTATCGAAATTATTATTCATCTTTCTACTTTCATCTTTACCGTAATTATTGAAACACCAAAAGGGCTGACGAAAAACCAGCCCTTTTATGCGTTGCGAGAGGGCTTACTCAGCCTCTTCTTCGCCCTCGTCCTCGCCGTCAAAATCAAATTCATCGTCGAGACATGCGAGGCAGTCGCAATCGTCACAATCGCAGTCGCAATCGTCACAATCACAGCAGTCGCAGTCGTCGCCGCAGCAGAACTCTTCAAGCTCGCCGAGGTCCTTGTCGATTTCCTCAACGTAATCGCCGAGGTAGTCGATATCCTCGCCGATGCCGTCGATCTCGGCGGTCATTTCATCAAGCAGGTCGATGATTGCCGCGAGGAGCTTGCCCTCTGCGGTGGTCTTGTCGAAATCAAGGCCGTCTGCAAGGCCCTTAAGATATGCTGCCTTTTCCTTGAGTGCCATTATTTTTACCTCCGATTATGCTCTGGAGAGATACTCGCCGGTTCTGGTGTCGATCTTGATGACCTCGCCGACCTCAATGAAGAGCGGAACCTTGATCTCCGCGCCGGTCTCGAGAGTTGCGGGCTTGAGGGTGTTGGTGGCGGTGTTGCCTGCGAAGCCGGGATCGGTGTCCGTTACCTCAAGCTCAACGAACGTGGGAGGCTCAACGCTGAATACCTTGCCCTTGAAGGAGCAGAGCTTGCACATCATTTCTTCCTTAACGAACTTGAAGGAATCGGGAAGAACGTCCTTATTAAGAGGAACCATGTCGAAGGACTCCATGTCCATGAAGTAGTAAAGGTCGCCGTCGCTGTAGGAGTACTGCATGTCCTTTCTTTCGATGTATGCGCTGTCAAACTTATCTGTGGGGGAGAAGGAACGCTCGATCACGGCACCCGTGATCACGTTCTTCATCTTGGTGCGGACGAAAGCCGCGCCCTTACCGGGCTTTACGTGCTGGAACTCGATAACCTGAAATACGTTACCCTCCATCTCGAATGTTACGCCGTTTTTGAAATCGCCGGCTGTTACCATGTGAAAATACCTCCGTGGTGTGTTTTTTCAAAAAATTACAGCTTATTATATACTATTTTGTACGATTTTTCAATAGGTTTGCCGGCATTTCGTGCGTTTTTCAAAAAAAATTTACATTTTACCCACGTTCACGAAAATTTTACAAAATCAGCAATGGCACTTCTTTCCTCGCGCATATAAGTTGAATAAAATCATTGACTTTTTAATTAAAATATAGTATAATAAAGTATGTATGCATATTAGCTATTAATAATATTAGCTGTTATAGGCAATTGTCAAGCTGTGTTTTATAACCCGCTAATCAACTGTTACACAAGGAGAAAAATCATGTTCAGAAGTATGACGGCGTACGGGCGCGGAGTTTTTTCGGGCGAAAAATGCGAGATAACGGTTGAGCTGAAATCTGTCAACGGCAAATACCTCGATCTTTCGGTCAAGGCACCGCGCACTCTCTCTCCGCTTGAGGCAAGGATCAAGAGCGCGATCACCGCGCACCCGATCAGCCGCGGAAGAGTTGACGTTTTCATAAATTACGTTAATTCCGCGTCGTCGGGCACCGTTCCGACGCTTGACGAGAGCTACGCCGAGGGCTACGTTTCCGCTTTGCGCGAGCTTCGCGACAAATTCGGCCTGCTTGATGACATTTCCGTCATGACCGTGGCGCAAAACCGCGACGTTTTCACCGTTCGCGAGGTCGGCGAGAACCTTGACGAGGTCTGGGAGCTGCTGTTGCCCGTTATCAACGCGGCGTGCGACGAGTTCGTAGCCGAACGCGAGCGCGAGGGCGAAAATCTGCGTCGCGACATACTTGCAAAAATATCCCATCTGCGCGAGCTTGCCGACAAGATCGAACAGCTCTCAAACGGCGATATCGAGGGCGCGCGCGACCGTATCCGCCAGCGTCTCGTCGCCGTTCTTGCGGACAACCGCATAACCGTTGACGAAAACCGCCTCTTGACCGAATGTGCCATCTGGGCGGATCGCATTGCCATCGACGAGGAGCTTGTACGTCTGCGTTCGCATTTTTCCGCTCTCGAGGCAATGGCGGAGCTTGACATCCCCGTCGGGCGCAAGTTTGACTTCCAGCTTCAGGAATCAAGCCGCGAGATCAACACCATCGGCTCAAAATGTCAGAATGCCGAGATCGCAAAGCTCGTGGTTGAAATGAAGAACGAATCCGAAAAGATACGCGAGCAGATCCAGAACATCGAATAAAGCATCATCAAAGAGGTACATCCACAATGAAATTCATCAGCATCGGGTACGGCAACTCCGTTGCCGCGGAGCGCATAGTCGCCCTCGTCAGCCCCGAATCGGCACCCGTAAAAAGACTTATCCAAGACGCCAAGGAGCAGGCGCGCGTCATTGACGTCTCATGCGGACACAAAACGAGGTCGGTCATAGTCACCGATTCAGAGCACGTCATCCTCTCGGCTCTCACCACAGAAAAGATCGCCCTCCGTCTGGAAGGCGGTGCATCGTCCGATGACGACGAAGAATAAATCCGAATTTTTTAATTTGACATAAAAAAGGAGTAAAAAACCATGATCAAACCCACCATTAAAGAACTCACAGGCGACAAATACAACCGCTATCAGCTCGCTCTTGCAACCGCAAAATGCGCGCGCATCATCACCGACGAATACAGCGCTCAGCGCAAGAACGCCGAAAGACAGCTCACCGGCAATAAGGAGATCGACCGCCCCATGATGGAGCAGGCCGTCAACGCCGACTACCGCGACAGAAAGGCAGTCAAGATCGCCATCGATAAGATCAGCAGCGGCGAATACGTTATCTGCGAAAAGGAAGGCGACAACTATTCCTTTGAGGGAAATACCAAAAACAACTGACGGAAAGCTCACTTTAATTTGCCCATAAGGTAACATCGGGAGGTACGCCAATGTCAACAAAATATGCAGGCGTTCACCTTCTTGATGCGCCGTTTTCCATCGACCGTGAGTACGATTACGCGATTCCCGAAGGGCTTGACATTGCCGTCGGCTCCTTCGTCGGCATCCCGTTCGGCAACGGCAACCGCAGGCGTATCGCGCTTGTGTCATCCCTCAAGGACAGCACCGAGACGCCTGTTGACAAAATAAAGCCGATACTTGCCAAATGCGCGGACGGTCTTTCTCTTGACGGAGAAATGCTCGAGATCTGGCGCTTCCTGCGCTCGACCACTCTCTGCACCACCTCTGACGCCATCCACGCCATGATACCCTCCGCCGCACTCTCACGCATTGAGGAATATTACGTTCCCGGAGACAAGTCGCCCACGAAATCCATAATCGAGAACGCGCAGGCAATGATGATATACAACATCGTCGTCAGCCGCGGAAGCATCGGCGAGGAGGCTCTGAAATACCGCTTCGGCGTTAAAACGGCGGAGTCGGTGGAGAAGCTGATAAAAGCCGGGTGCATCCGTCGGGAGCTTGAATTCCGTGAGCCGTCGGCCGGCAAGACGGAAGCCTTCTATTCGCTTGCGGTGAACGCCATGACCGTCAAGGTCTACGTTGAGGGCGGCAAGCTCGAGGGCAAAAAAATACCGAAGATCAAATCCGAGGGTCAGGTCCGGGCACTTCTTGCCCTGCTTGAAAAAGGCTCGCCGATGAGCGCGTCACAGCTTCGCGAGAACACCGGTGTCACCGCGGCGAACATCTCGGCACTCGTCAAAAAAGGTCTTTTGAGCGAAGAAAAGCACTCCGTCATGCGCGACCTTACCTTGATAAACGCGCACTCGGAAGCCTCCGCTCAAAAGCGAGAGCTTGTGCTGAACGAGGAGCAATCCGCCGCGTTTGAGGTGCTTTCCGATCTTTACGCATCGGGCGAACCTAAGGCGGCTCTGCTTGAGGGCGTTACGGGAAGCGGAAAAACGAGCGTAATGCTCGCGCTTATCGACCGCGTGCTTGCGTCGGGGCGCGACGTCATCCTGCTTCTGCCCGAAATCGCGCTCACGCCGCAGTCGCTTTCCATCTTCTGCGCGAGATACGGTGAGAGCGTGGCGCTTCTACACTCCGCAATGTCGCCGGGAGAGCGTCAGGATTCCTACAATCGCATCCGCTCGGGTGAGGCAAGGCTCGTCATAGGCACGCGCTCCGCCATCTTCGCTCCAACCAAAAGGCTCGGTCTCGTCATAATCGACGAGGAGCAGGAGCATACTTATAAATCCGACAATCCGCCGCGCTATCATGCGCGTGATATCGCGCGGCTTCGCTGTGCGTATTCAAAATCGCTGATGCTTCTCGCATCGGCAACTCCGTCGCTTGAAAGCCGGAAAAAAGCAGAGGACGGAGCATACACCCTCGTTCATCTGACGAAGCGTTACGGCGACGCGATGCTTCCCGAGGTCACAGTCGCAGACATGCGCGGTGAGCCTCGGTCGGGCAATCTCACGCCGATCGGTGCGCAGCTTTCCCGCGCGCTCACCGAGACCTTCGAAAAGGGCGAGCAGTCCATCCTCTTCCTCAATCGCCGCGGCTACAATAACTACGTGTCCTGCGCCGCGTGCGGAGAAGCAATAAAATGCCCGTCGTGCAGCGTTTCCATGACCTATCACACGCGCCGCGGAAGCTACGAGGAGGGCGAGCTTGTCTGCCATTGGTGCGGCAGGCGCATGCCCCTGCCGAAGGAATGTCCCGAATGTCATTCCGAGCATCTTATCCGCATGGGCTACGGCACGCAGCGGGTCGAGCAGGAGCTTTCACTGCTCTTGCCCGATGCCAGAATACTGCGCATGGACACCGACACCACTCAAAGTAAAAGCGCGTACCGCGAGCTGCTCGGCAAGTTCCGCAGGCACGAGGCAGACATCCTCCTCGGCACTCAAATGGTGACCAAAGGGCACGACTTTCCCGACGTCACGCTCGTGGGCGTTCTGCTTGCGGACGCCTCGCTCTACTACGACGACTACCGCGCGGAGGAGCGCACCTTTGCCCTGCTGACGCAGGTGATCGGCAGAGCCGGACGGCGAGATAAGCCCGGCCGCGCAATAATTCAAACCAACAACCCCGACCATGAGGTCATTGCGCTTGCAAAAGAGCAGGATTACGAGAGCTTTTACGAGCGAACGATCAAGCTGCGCCGCGTTCTCGCCTTTCCGCCCTTTTGCGACATCGCGCTTCTGACGGTCACGGGCAAGCAGGAGGGCGAAGTTCTCAAGGCGTCGAACGCCATGAATGAGAGCCTGCGCGCGCTGACAAGCTCGGAGAAATACCGCGAGCTGCCCTTCATCATCTTCGGACCCTTTGAAGCGCCCGTTTACCGCGTTGAAGGCAAATACCGCATGCGCAGTGTGGTCAAATGCAAGCTGAATTCCGCCTCGCGCCGGCTCTTCGCGCAGTTGCTTGCGGAATTTTCCGCAGCAGGTGCAAACGCACCCACGCTTTCAATAGATTTCAATCCCACGTCACTTTGACGATCAATCAGATCGCAACTTCAAATAATTTGTTTTTTCGAAAGGCTGATATAATGGCAAAACGCAAAATTCTAACAGACAACGATCCCGCTCTGCGCACGGTGTGCCGCGAGGTACCTCGCATCACGCCACGCATCATCACCCTTCTTGACGACATGATCGAAACCATGCGCGATGCAAACGGCGTCGGTCTTGCCGCTCCGCAGGTCGGAGTTCTTCTCCGCGCCGTTGTAATCGAGACCGAGCCGGGTACGGTTTACGAGCTTATCAACCCCGTCATCATTGACAGGTCGGGCGAGCAGGAGGGCGCGGAGGGCTGTCTCTCGCTTCCCGGCCGCTCCGGTCACGTCAAGCGCCCGATGAAGGTCACCGTCAAGGCACTCAACCGCAACGGTGAGGAATTCACTCTTGAGGGCACGGAGCTTCTCGCCCGTGCGATCTGCCACGAGACCGACCACCTCGACGGCCATCTCTACACCGATTTTGCCGAGTACATGTACGCTCCGGAGGACGAGGAAGAAGGCGAGCGCGTATCGCCACGTTTGCGCCGACACGCCAGAAGGAGTCGGCCGCAATGAAGATCCTTTTCATGGGTACGCCCGATTTTGCCGCCGTCGCGCTTGAGCGCATGGTCGAGTCGGGTGAAAACATCATAGGCGTCGTCACTCTGCCCGACCGCCCCGTCGGCCGCGGCTATAAGCTCACGCCGTCCGCCGTTAAGCTCTCGGCAGAAGCGCACGGCATCCCCGTTTATCAGCCCACAACCCTGCGCGGCGAGGAATTTGCTTCCCTGCTTGCCGAGATCGACCCGGAGCTTATTGTCGTTGCCGCTTACGGCAAGATACTGCCGGAGAACGTGCTTGATCATCCCAAGTACGGTTGCATCAACATCCACGGCTCGCTTCTGCCCGAATACCGCGGCGCGGCGCCGATGCAACGCGCTATAATCGACGGCAAAAAGTTCACCGGCATCACCACCATGATGATGGATGCAGGTCTTGACACGGGCGACATCCTGCTCGCGGAGCGCATCGACATCCTTCCCGACGATAATTTTGAGACCGTCCACGACAAAATGGCGGCTCTGGGCGGTTCATTGATGTTAAAAACTCTTGACGCTCTTCGTGCCGGAACTTTGACGAGAACGGCACAAAGCACGACGGGCATCGAGCCGACCTACGCCGCAAAGATCGAAAAAAGCGAGTGCCTCATAAATTTCGCACTTGATGCAAATACTATCCATAATAAAATTCGCGGACTTTCGCCCTTTCCTCTCTCGTACGCCCGTATGCCGGACGGCAAGCTGCTCAAATTCATTTCTTCGCGCGTTGCCGAGCCGGGAAAATGCGAGCAGACAGGCAAAGTCGTATCCACGGAAAAATCCATCATCGTCGCCTGCGGCGACGGAACGGGCAGAATAGAGATCACCCGTGTCCTCCCCGAGGGCAAGGGGCGCATGGAGGCGGCTGACTTTCTGCGCGGACGAAAGCTGAACGTCGGAGACGTTCTGAGTTAAACAGGAGATAAAAATGCCATTCTTTATGTTCTTTGACCCCACCTATATCCTCGTCGTGATCGGTCTCGTTATCACGATCTGGGCGCAGATATCGGTGCAGTCCACATTTAACAAATATTCTCGCGTGCGTACGCAAAGCGGCAAGACCGGAAGCGACGCGGCACGCGACGTGCTGCTCGGCGGCGGTGTGAGTAACGTCTCTCTCAAGAGCATCCGCGGCAGCATGACCGACCACTATGACCCCCGTGACAACTCAATAAGTCTTTCCGAGACGGTTGCCGACAAAGCAAGCGTTGCCGCCATCGGCGTTGCGGCGCACGAGGCAGGCCACGCTCTCCAGCACGCCGAGGGCTACGGCCCCATCAAGCTGCGCATGGCGATCATCCCCGTTTGCAACGTCTCCTCAAGCCTTGCCATGCCACTCTTTCTTATCGGTTTGCTTTTTTCCGCGTGGAATCCCGAAACCTCGTTCGGAATGCTCATGATGAACGCGGGCATCATTGCCTTCAGCGTTGCCGTGTTCTTCCAGGTAGTCACGCTTCCCGTTGAATTCAACGCCTCGCGCCGCGCGCTGGCGGCTCTCGAAGCCTCCGGCAGCTACACCGAAGAGGAGCTGGCAGGCGCACAAAAGGTTCTCCGCGCCGCCGCAATGACATACGTTGCCGCGCTTGCGGTCTCCCTGCTCCAGATACTCCGCCTAGTCATCATCGCAGGCGGCAACCGCCGCAACTGATGGCGGAAAACAAAAACGTTCGCCGCGCCGCGCTCGATATCCTTCAGCGCATGGAAAAGGACGAGGGTGAGGGCTATTCAAACCGCCTGCTCGATGCGGCGATATCGAAATACGGCTTTGAAGGAGCCGACCGCGCCCTGCTCTCGCGCTTGGTTTCCGGCGTGACGGAGCGGCGCATAACGCTCGACTATATCATTTCAAAATTCTCAAAAGTGCCCCTCTCAAGGCTCGACGCGGACGCGCTCTGTCTTTTGAGAATGGGTGTATATCAGCTCCGCTACCTCGACCGCGTCCCCACACACGCCGCAGTCAACGAAACCGTCGGCCTTGCGCGTTCGCGCTCGCGCGGATTCATAAACGCCATCCTGCGCTCGTATCTGCGGACGGACGAGATCAGATTTCCGCAAGAGCCGGAGGACGAAAGGCTTTCCGTTACTTATTCCGCACCGCGTGAGCTTTGTTTGAAGCTCCTTTCGGTCTACGGAACGGAAACGGCGGAAAAAATTCTTGCTTCGTACCTTGAAACGCCTGCGCTGACCTTGAGGGTCAACACTCTGCGCATCACTCGCGAAGAATTGACCGAAAGGCTGACGGCAGAGGGCTTTGAATGTCGCCCGACCGCCCACTCGCCCTACGGCATCCGCGTACTCGGGCAAGGCCTGCCCCGTGCGATAGCCGAGGGTTTGGCGTTCGTTCAGGACGAGGCCTCGCAAATATCCTCCCTCGTGCTTGACCCGAAGGAGGGCGATCGCGTGCTTGATGCCTGCGCATGCCCCGGCGGAAAATCCTTCTCTGCGGCAATGCTCATGAACAACAAGGGAAGCATCACCTCCTGCGACCTTCACGCCTCAAAGCTTTCCCTCATTGAAAACGGTGCCGCGCGGCTCGGCATTTCGATGATCAAAACCGCACAGCGCGATTCCTCAAAACCGTCGGACGGCGAATACGACCGCATAATATGCGACGTTCCCTGCTCCGGTCTCGGCGTTGCGGCAAAAAAGACGGAGATAAAATACCGTTCGCTCTCGCAAAACGCCGCTCTCGTGCCGCTTCAGTACGATATTCTGTGCGCCGTTTCGCAATCGCTGTGCATCGGCGGTACGCTCGTTTATTCCACCTGCACGATACTCCCCGAGGAAAACGAGGGCAATGTCCGCCGCTTTCTCTCGGAGCATAAAGACTTCGAAGCCGTCCCCTTCGACGGTGCGCCCGACGGCATGCTGACTCTCCTGCCCACGGCGGAGCACGACGGATTCTTCATATCTAAAATAACAAGAAAGTCAAAGTAAAATGGCGATAATCAATCAAACCGATCTGCTCTCCCTCTTTCCGGAGGAGCTTGCAGAGCTTCTGGTCTCGCTCGGAGAGCCGAAATACCGCGCCGCGCAGATATTCCCTGCGTTGCACCGCGGCATCGTCCCATCGAAGATGACCAATATCTCGAAGGCAACCGCCGGTAAGCTTGAAGCGGCTCTGCCCTGCCGTATGCCGGAGATCGAGACCAAGCTCGTATCGGCAATCGACGGAACGGTGAAATACCTTTTCCGCCTCTACGACGGGCAATGCATCGAAACGGTTCTGATGCGCTACAAACACGGAAATACCGTTTGCGTTTCAACGCAGGTGGGATGCCGCATGGGCTGTGCCTTCTGCGCCTCCACCATCGGGGGGAAGTTGCGCGACCTCTCAGCAGGTGAGATCCTCGCGCAGGTCATCCTCGCGTCGGCGGACACGGGCGAGCGCGTTTCAAACATAGTGCTGATGGGCATCGGCGAGCCGATGGACAATTACGACAACGTGTTGCGCTTTTTGCGCCTCGTCAACGACGGGCGCGGCATCTGCATCGGCTACCGTCACATATCTCTCTCCACCTGCGGCCACGTAGACGGCATCCGCAAGCTGATGAAGGAGGAACTGCCGATAACGCTTTCGATATCCCTCCACGCCGCAGACGACGACATTCGCGACAAGATCATGCCCATCAACAAAAGATGGAAGATAAGCGAGCTTCTTGCCGCTTGCCTTGACTGGTGGCGCGCGACCGGACGACGCATCTCCTTTGAATACACCCTCATCGACGGACAAAATTCCTCGTCCGAAGATGCGCTCCACCTCGCCTCCGTCCTCAATTCCGCGCTCCGCGGAGGTTCGGGGAAAGCCGAGAAATTCCCCATACACGTCAACCTCATCCCCGTCAATCCCGTTAAAGAAACGGGACTTATGCCGCCAAGCTCCGAGAAGATCGAAGAATTTCGCGCGGCACTCGAAAAGAAGGGCATCCGTGCGACCGTCCGCCGCAAGCTCGGCCCCGATATCAACGCATCCTGCGGACAGCTCAGAAGAAAACATAACACAGAAACTTAAGACTTGGGTCATTTAACACACAGAAAGGTGTTCTCATGAAATATTACGGAAAGACCGACGTCGGAATTTGCCGATCCGAAAATCAGGATTGCTTTGGCATTTACGAGATATTACCCGGAGTTACTCTGTTTGCCGTCTGCGACGGTATGGGGGGCAACGCGGGAGGTGCAACGGCATCGCGCCTGGCTCTTGAGACCTTTGCAAACGCCGTGCGCGAGCATATAATCCCCGAAGACCCCGATGAAAAGCCTGATCTCTGCTTTGACGGGCTGACCTCTGCGCTCTCAAAATCAGCCTCCGATGCCAACCTCGCCGTTTGGCATGCGGCGGACGATTCAAAGGGCAAGCTTGAGGGCATGGGTACCACTCTCGTCGCACTTTTGGTCGTGGAGAATACTTTGATACTATGGCTCAACATAGGCGACAGCCGTCTTTATGAAATAACGGCCACCGACATAAGACAAATAAGCAAAGACCATTCCTATGTCCAGCACCTCATCGACCTCGGAAAGCTTACATACGAAGAAGCGGCAACCTCGCCCGTTCGCAATCTCATCACCCGTGCCATAGGCATTGATGACGATGTAATTGCAGACATCAATAAGCTCGACGCCACACCCGGCACCGAGGATGCGCCCCGTTACATGCTTCTTTGTACGGACGGGCTGTGCGGAGTGGTGTCCGACGAGGATATTGCCGCAACAGTTCGCCGCCCCGGCACTCCCAAGGAAAAATCTGACGCCCTCGTAAGCGCGGCGCGCGAAGCAGGAGGCCCCGACAACATTACGGTTGTCATCATAGAACTCTAAACAAACGGAATTAATATGGAAAATAATCAAACCTTCAAAGCCCTTGTCGGCACCTTGCTTGACAAGAGATATAAAATCGAAAAGCTGCTCGGAACGGGCGGCATGAGCGTCGTTTTCAAGGCGACCGACATCACCGACGGCTCCGCCGTCACAATAAAGATGCTCCGCGACGAGATAGCCGACGACAAGGATGCGCTTGCGGGATTCATCAACGAATCAAAGGCCGTCTCCATGCTCTCCCACCCGAATATCGTATCCATTCGCGCCATGTCGGTCAAAACGCGCCGCAAATACCTCGTTATGGAATATATCGACGGCATTTCCCTGCGCACCTATATGGATCGCCGCGGTGCGCTTGATTTCGACGAGGTCATCTCCTTCTCCGAGCAGATCCTTGCCGCTCTTGAGCATGCGCACAGCCGCGGAATCGTTCACCGCGACATCAAGCCGCAAAATATCCTCGTCCTTAAGGACGGGATCATTAAGGTCACCGACTTCGGCATTGCCAAGCTCCCCGAATCCGCCAAGGGCGATACGATGACGGACAACGCCATCGGAACTGCCTTTTACATCAGCCCGGAGCAGGCGGCGGCAAAGCCGACTGACCACCGCTCGGACCTTTACTCCTTCGGTGTCATGATGTACGAAATGGCGACCGGCGCTCTCCCCTTTGACGACGATCGCCCCATGGCGGTGCTTATGATGCACATTGATGCAAAGCCGATAAGACCGCGCAAGCTCAATCGCCGCATTCCCATAGGTCTTGAGCGACTTATACTGACCTCCATGGAAAAGGACCCTCGTAACCGCTATCAGACAGCAAAGGACATGTTCCTCCAGGTGCGCAGATTGCGCCAAAATCCCCTCGCATCCGTACCGTCCCCGAAGCAACTGGCGGCGAACGCTCGCTCGCATAAGAACCGCACCGAAAGACCTCCGAGCCGTTCATTCTTCCCCGTCGCGCTCGGCATTGCCTGTGCCGTGGCTTTCGTCGGTCTCGTTTCGGTGCTGTACGGCCTTGACTTTCTCAATTTCGGTTCTCCCGGCACGGCAAGCCTTAAGGTCCCCAACGCGGAGGGTCTTGAATACACCGAGGGAATTGAGGAATCGCTCGGCTTTAACAGCAAGGACTATATCGTTACAGTCGAATACGTAAATTCATCGACTGTCGAAAAAGGTTTCATAATCTCGCAAAAGCCCCTGCCGGATTCACGCAGAAAAAGCCCCTGCAGCGTTACGCTGACCGTCAGCCTCGGCCCGAAGGAGGTAACGTTCGGCGACTATCTGATGATGAATTGGCGAGTTGCACAAACAAAGCTGCGCGGTGAGGGCTACGTCGTTACCGTCGTGCGCAAGGAAAACGCCGCAATTCCCGAGGGCTACGTTTACGCCACCGACCCGATGCCCGGCTCCAAGATACAGCCCGGAAGCACCGTGACCATCTACGTCAGCGCCGGCACGGAGCAACGCCTTGTCACCATTCCCGAGTTCAAGGGAATGAGCGAGCGCGAGGCGAAAACGAAGCTCGACGAGCTTGCTCTGCTCGTCGGCAAGGTCATTTACACGCGCTCTCCTCAGCCGGCAGGAACGGTGCTTTCCGCTTCGCTTGAAGCCGGCTCGAATGCATATTCCTATATCACGGCAATCGACTTCATCGTAAGCGGCGGCCCCTCGTACGAGCATGTCAATTATTGCCCCGACGTTCTCGGCAAGGAAGCGGCGCCTTCCCTTGAGGAGCTTGAGCTGTACGGCATGAGCGTCACCCTTATCACCGTTCGTGACGAAGCCGCCGCCGGTACCGTCATCCTGCAGTCTCCCTCCGCACAGGAATGCATGGCAAACGCTTCAAGCGACGTTACGTTGACCGTCAGCGGCGGTCCTACATACGTCCAAACCGTTGAAATGATGGACTTCGTCGGCAAAACGGAGACAAGCGCACGTGCAATTCTCGACTACGTGCTTGAGGGTAAATGCGCATACACGGTCACGGTTGAGTACGTAATGAGCCTTAAGCCGCGCGGAACGATTCTCTCGCAAACGCCGCAAGCCGGCATCGTTGAGGTCTCCTCCGGCGTTCTTGAAATTCACTTCGTTCTCAGCGGCGGCCCCGGATTCGTTCCCCCTCCTCAGGAATTCACTGTCCCCGACGTCATTGGGCTTACATATCTTGAGGCACGTCAAATGCTGGATGCGGCGGGCATAATCCTCTCCGGCATCGAATACGAAGAGAACGACGCGGCGATCAATACCGTCATCGCTCAATCCATCGACGGTGAAACCGTCGTCTACGGTCAGCCGGGTGAGATAACCATTTACCTCACGCTCGGCAAAGGCCCGGCACAGGAAACCACGACCCCCGAAACGTCAACTCCCTGAAGCCGCGATATACACTTCAATATATAATAAGGAAATAATTTTTCATGCAAATTCGTACAAACCGGAAGAAAACGAGCCTTGCTCCCTTCCTGTTGAAGGTCCTCTTCTGCCTGGCGTTCGCCGTCGCGGTGCTGATCGTACTCCCTGCCGCGATTCCCGACACGGAGGCGGGGCTTGGTGACGTCACCTTCCCTTATGACGACAAACTGCCCGACGCCGACCAGGTAATAACGCCCGGCGCATATCCCCACCTCGTCATCGTTTACCCCGAACGAGACGCGTGGGGCGAGGAACAGGCAAGAATAATTGAGCGCAGGCTTTCCGCCCGTTTTCACGCAAACTTCATCGTCGTTTCGGACAGCGACTATATCGCGCTCGATGCGGCAACGCTCTCGCTCTACAATGCAGAGCCGTCCCTGACCGTCACCCTCGGCATCAACGCCCTGCTTGACGGCTCCTACCTTGAAAATCTCTCGCGACTCGGCTCGACCGGACTTGAAATAGTCAGCAAGGATAACCGCATCGACATCGTCTCCGCCTCTCCCGAGCGCATAAACGAGGGCACGGCGTCATTCCTTGAGGCCGTTGAATATCAGGGCGGCAAATACACGGTAAGCGACGGGCTGTTTATGAGTGATGCCCGTCCCTCCGAGGAGACAAGCTTTGCTCCCGATCTCGTCACGGACGGTCAGCTCAATATTCTCACCTTCTCCTACATAGATTCAAACAGCTATACCCTGCGCGCCTTTGAAGGTATAGTGGCGGAGAAAAAGCCCGATCTCATCATTTTCAACGGAAACGTGGACGGCTCGGCAACTACAAGGCACGAGCTTGCCGTTATGTGGCAGGACATCGCGGACGTGCTGAAAAAGACGAACACACCCTGGTGCTTCACGCCCGGTGATCTTTCCGGAAATATTCCGCGCATCACCGTTTGTCAGGTCATTTCCTCGTTTGAGGGATGCATTCGCCCGATAAGCGGCAGGGACAGCGCCGCATTTTCGCTCACCGTGGCAAATACCGAGGGTATAGTCACCGCAACCGTCTACGTCGCCGATATTTTTGACAACAACGGCGCACTTTGCGAAAAAATCGAAGCCGACAGCGCGCTTTATGAACGCGCATCAAGCCATGAACGCGCCGTTATTGCCGTCATGCCGGCGATCAGCAACCAAATTTTCGGCTCGGCAGAGGGATTGAGCAAAGAATTCGTCTCGGACAGGCTTACCGACGTTTACGACGCGCTGACGGTAGCCGGATGCAACAATTTCATCTGCTCCGGTGACTCTGTTTCGCCCTCACTCATTGATTTTGAGAACGGAAGGCTCGCGCTTTGCGGTTCTATCGGATTTGATTCCAAGGGTCCGGGCGGCAGGTTTGACTACAATAACCGCCTGCGCTGTGCCATATCCGTCAATATCGAGGCCAGACGTGCCGGTTACTCGGAGGTCGCGCTCGGATACGTCTGCGCCGCAGACCTCGGGCTTAACGAAAGGTGATATATGGAATATAAAACTCAATGCCGCGTGCTTCGCGGTGTCGGCGGACTTTATTACGTCAAGCTCGACGAGGGCGACACACCTATTTCGGGCAGAACCGTGCTCACGCGCGCCAGGGGTGCGCTCCGCACCCCGGACGGTGGTAAGCTCAAGGTCGGAGACATTGCCGAATTCGTCTACTCGGACAATTCCTTTACCGTCGAAAACGGCGTGGCACTGCCCAAGGACGACTCATCGGGGCTTCCGGACGGCGCGATATCCACAATCCTTCCGCGCAAAAATTCACTCATCCGTCCTCCCCTTTCAAACCTTGATATACTTATAATCGTCTGCGCTTCGGCGGCTCCGGCACCTGCAACGGAAACCATCGACAAGCTGCTTTCGGTCGCAGAATACCACGGCATCGAAGCTGCTGTCGTCATCGGCAAATGCGAGCTTGACCCGGAGCGTGCGGACACGCTCGAAAAGACATATAGATCGGCAGGCTACCCCACCTTCCGCCTCTCCTGCTACGAGGGCGAGGGCATAGCGGAGCTTGCCGAGTACATCAAAGCCGCGCTGCCGGGCAGGAGTGCGGCGTTTGCCGGCGCATCGGGGGTTGGTAAATCGACCCTCATCAACGCGCTTTTTCCCGAAATGAAGCTTGCGGCGGGCGAGGTCAGCAAAAAGATCTCGCGAGGCAAGCATACCACGCGCCAAGCGGAGCTTTTTGCGCTCCGGGGCGGCTTCCTTGCGGACACGCCCGGTTTTTCAATGATAGACTTTGAAAATTTCGACTTTTTCCCCTTTGAAGCACTGAAAGACACGATGCGCGAGTTCCGCGAGTATTACGGAGAATGCCGTTATCAGGACTGTTCACACACAAAGGAGGATGGATGTGCCGTGCTTGCGGCAGTAGAGCGCGGTGAAATAGCCGCATCGCGCCACGAGAGCTATCTCTCCATGTACCGCACGCTGAAGGCAAAGCCACGCTGGGAGAAAAAGCAATGAAAGCATTCATTTATGCCGGCGGTCATATCGATCCCGGCTTCATAACCGAACACCCCAAGGGCGATGACTTGACCGTCGCCGCCGATTCGGGTCTGCGAAACGCGCTCGCGCTGGGTGAGCACGTGGACGTTGCCGTCGGAGATTTTGATTCCTTCCCCGAGCGCGACATACCGAGCGACTGCGAGGTCATCCGCTTGAAGCCGGAAAAGGACATTACGGACACGCAGGCGGCGGTTGAGATCGCACTTGAACGCGGCGCGACATCATTTGTACTGATCGGCGGACTTTCCGGCAGACTCGACCACACCCTCTCCTGCCTTTCCGTCCTTGAGGACCTTACCGTGCGCGGCTGTTACGCGATAATGACGGACGGCGTTTCGCGCGTTCATTGCATTACGGGCGGCTCGGCGCTGATCGGTCGAAGCCCCTTCAAGTATTTTTCCGTAATTCCCGTCAGCGAAAAGGTCAAGGGCGTTTCAATTGAGGGCGCAAAATATCCGATCAAGAACGCGCGACTCAGAAGAACTAACGCCGGCCTCGGCACGTCCAATGAGATCGACGGCAACTGCGCCCTGATCTCCGTCAAAAAAGGTACGGTCTACATCGTCGAATCGCGCGATAATTGACCGCGCGCTCCTACTCAAGGCAATGCCCCGGGATGAGTAAGCAACTTTTTCATTTCTGTGTCCCCCGAAAACAACAAATTTCTCGTTCATTTGCCTCAACTTTGACAATTCCTCCGCATATACTTTTAGTGTAACACATTCGCGGAGGTGGAACATGAAATTCAACAAACGGACCTGCCAAGACATAGGCATCCTTACACTTACCTTCGGCGCCGGGATACTTCTTGCATTCCTGCTCCCCGGAAAGATACTTGCCTTCATCGAGGCCGCCGTCCTCCTCTGCGCAGGCATCTTGCTTATCAAATGAGGTTGACATGAGGATTGTTCTTTTGCGCCCACCTGCCTTTCTGGCTCCGATCTTACGCAAGTTTTTCGGTATTAAAAAAACTAAAAAATAGACCTCAGGTCTGCACTTTGCACTGAATTTCAGATTACCGCAAAAAGTGCACGCCGTTCTGAGGTTTTTTCGGAGAAAACAAATGCTCGGAACTGAATTTCTTCCCATAACGCGCGCCGAATGCGAAGCTCGCGGCTGGGACAGACCCGATTTCGTATATTTAACGGGGGATGCGTACGTTGACCATCCCTCGTTCGGCGTCGCCATAATCTCGCGAGTGCTTGAAGCCGCAGGCTACCGCATCGCCATCCTCGCGCAACCGAATTGGAAAACGCTTGACGACATCAAGCGCTTCGGCAGACCCCGTCTGGGCTTCCTCGTGACCGCCGGTAACGTCGATTCCATGGTCTCGCACTATTCCGTCTCGCGTCACCGTCGCTCATACGACTACTATTCCCCCGGCGGAAAGACCGGCCTGCGCCCCGACCGCGCAACTATCGTGTATTCAAATTTGATCAGGCAGGCCTACGGCGACGTGCCGATAATCCTCGGCGGCCTCGAGGCATCTCTTCGCCGCTTCGCCCACTACGACTATTGGGAGGATCGCATGCGCCGCTCGATCCTCATCGACAGCCGCGCCGATCTTCTGACATACGGCATGGGCGAGAATATTTTGCTCCGAATCGCCGAGCTGCTTGACAGGGGCGTTCCCGTTAAGAAGATACGTGACGTGCGCGGAAGCTGTTACCTCTGCCGCGCGGACAAGCCCGAGGTGCATTATCCCGTCGCCGCCGAGCTTGATTGGGAAGCACTTAAGGAGGGTGGACAAGCCTATGCCGAGGCCTTCGGCGTGCAGTACGCCGAGCAGGACGCCATCGGCGGACGAGCCATAATCGAGCATTACGGCGACAAAATACTCGTCCAGAATCCCCCGATGCCGCCGCTTGAGAGAGAGGAGCTTGACCGTGTCTACGCCCTGCCCTACACGCGCCGCGTGCATCCCGTCTACGACAAGGACGGCGGCGTGCCTGCCATAGCCGAGGTCGCTTTCTCCATCACGCACAACCGCGGCTGCTTCGGGGCCTGCAATTTCTGCGCCCTCGCCTTCCATCAGGGCAGAAGCGTGCGCAGTCGCTCCAAGGAGAGCGTGCTTGCCGAGGCGCGCGATATTACCGCGATGCCGGATTTCAAGGGCTATATTCACGACGTAGGCGGTCCGACCGCCAATTTCCGCGGCCCTGCCTGCGACAAACAGCTGAGGTACGGCGTTTGTCCGAACCGCAAGTGTCTCGCGCCCAAGCCCTGCCCCAATCTGAAGGTCGACCATAAGGACTACTGCGACCTCATCGAGGCCGTCGAGAAGGTTCCGGGCATCAAAAAAGTGTTCATCCGCTCCGGCATCCGCTTTGACTACCTCATGGCAGACCCCGATGATTCCTTCTTCCGCAAGCTCGTCCGCGATAACGTCAGCGGTCAGCTGAAGGTTGCGCCCGAGCATTGCTGTGCAGGCGTTCTTGCCTATATGGGCAAGCCGGAGTTTTCGGTCTACCGCCGTTTCCGCGAAAAATTCTTTGATCTCTGCCGCGAGTGCGGCAAGGAGCAGTACCTCGTGCCCTACCTGATGTCAAGCCACCCCGGTTCGACCCTGCGCTATGCCATAGAACTGGCGCTCTACCTGAAGCGCGAAAATCTCTCGCCCGAGCAGGTGCAGGACTTCTATCCCACCCCCGGCACTGCTTCCACCGTCATGTTCGCCACGGGGATCGACCCATTCACCGGCAAAAAAGTCTATGTAGCGCGCGATCCGCGAGAAAAACGGCTCCAACGCGCACTTTTGCAGTTCGGCAGACCCGAAAACGCACCAATCGTGCGTGAGGCACTCGTCACCGCGCACCGTGAGGACCTCATCGGCACGGGCAAGGACTGCCTCGTCCGTCCGCAGTCGAATTACCGTCCAGGCAACGAGGGCAAAAATCATACCTCCGGCAGATCCGACCACCGTTCCCGGAAAGATTCGCGCCCTTCCGCGTCCGCAAAAAATAATCGCCCCAAAAAACGCAAAAAGTCTTGACATTTTCCGCCAAGAGAGTATAATAATAATGTAAGAAATACATATAGCCGATTGTAAAAGTCAGAGATTTTCAATAGAATCGTTTTTTCGGTGGCTTTGCCGACGAAAAAACACCTTCCCCGCGAGCAAAGCGAGTCCGCGCGCCGAGGGGAGCCGTAGCGGCTGATAAGCGCGCGAAAACCCGCCGCGCGGTCCTCAATTGTAAAACGCAGTTTTACAATTGGCTAAAAAATACATAAGGAAGGCATCAACATGGCAAAAACGCATTATCAAATGAATATCGCGGGACTTGACCGCGCGCTTCCCCTCTGCCCCATCAGCGACAGCCTGCAGATCGGCGCGTTCGTCATCTTCGGCGACCCGGAGCTGACCACAGCATGCGCAAAGGAGCTGCTCGCACGCGCCCCCGAGTACGATTACCTCATCTCCGCCGAGGCGAAGGGCATCCCGCTCGTTCACGAAATGGCCCGTCTGGCAGGAAATCAGAAATATTTTCTGGCTCGCAAGGCGGCAAAGCTGTATATGAGCGGCGTTTTTGAGGTGACCGTCAATTCGATCACCACCGCCAAGGAGCAGAAGCTCTATCTCGACCGGGCGGACGCCGAGCTGATGAAGGGCAAGCGCATCCTCATCGTTGACGACGTTATCTCAACCGGAGAGAGCCTTGCGGCGATCGAAAAGCTCGTAGAAGCCGCCGGCGGTATCATCTGCGGCCGCATGGCCATCCTCGCAGAGGGCGACGCGACCAAGCGCGACGATCTCATCTACCTTGAAAAGCTTCCCCTCTTCGATAAGGAAGGCAACCCGATAAGCTGAAAAAGGGGCAAAACAGCCCCTTTTTACTTTACATTGTACCTTCGCTGTATTCGTCGCGCTCGCGGAAAAGGAGCGTGATGCACCAAAGTCCGGCAAGGGCAACGACGGTATAGACGATGCGCGCCCAAAGGCTGTCGGCACCGCCGAAGATCCAGGCAACGGTATCAAACTTGAAAAGTCCCACGCCCCCCCAATTAAGCGCGCCGATGATCGTAAGGATAAGAGCAATACGGTCGATTATCATAGGTAAGCCTCCACTAAAAAATTGCACTTCTTGTGCTACTGATATTATGCACAGGGGAGCGATTTCCTATTCACAAATCCGAATTTTTTGCAGATTTGCAAAATAAACGCAAAATTGCCGCATTTTTCTCTGACTTTTTGCAAAAAACTTAAACTTTTTTTCAAAAAGGTATTGCTTTTTCGCTTCAAATGTGATATAATATTCAAGCACCAAACGTGGCCCGTTGGTCAAGCGGTTAAGACGTTAGCCTCTCACGCTGAAAACATGGGTTCGATTCCCGTACGGGTCACCATAAAGAAGCAGGACACACGCATCGCATGTGTCCTGTTTCTTTATGCTGTTTCTTCATGAATCTGAACCCCGATAGTTTTGCGGTGCAAAACTATCCATGGCATGCGGTTCGCCCAATTTCATTGTCGCACAAACGCCATCCGCATGCACGGGTTCTGATTCGTACGGGTCACCAATAAGAAAGCTATGACGAAATTCGGGCAATACCGCAAGATTGCGAAGCTCTAACACGCCATCATCTTCTTTAGACAAGGACATATACCCGAAAATCTTTTCCCCATGGCACAACGCAAACGTATGCCAGCCCCAATTCATCTGCGTTTCAAGAAAATAAATTGGAATAAAGCTCGTATGCTTCGGACAATTATCTTTCGTCAATCCAAACTGTTCAGCCACCGTACTAAAACTTTGATGAATAACCTCCATGCACGCATTCAGATCATTCTTATTAACTTCTCTTATTATTAAATTTACTCATCGTTCTAATCCTTTCTGAAAATATCAAGCGTGTGGTGTGAATAACCTACCATATCCTGCCGTTCGCAGGTTGCAAGGTGGTACTTCACGTAAATCTCATACATTCGATCGTCCATATTATCAACGGTCGTTCTCATGTGGTTTGTGTATCCGTCCGATGCAACAAAATGAAGCTGTGTTACGTTGAATTCGGAGCGCAACTTATCGATGTCTTCTTTTCTGTGAAGCTCGAAAATATCCCACGGATTTGAGAAGGTATCAAACGTTTCGGTGTTAAGCATACATTTCTCAATGATGTTATAGATCTCACCACGAATAAAGCCATATGACAAAACGCTTGCATCGCTCATACAGTATGCTGCGAATACAATTCCGCCTTTCTTTGTTACTCGAATAGCTTCAGATAATGCTTTCAATTTATCTTCTGTTGTAAAAAGGTGATACATCGGTCCAAGCAACAGAGTAATATCATAGGTGTCATCCGCAAACGCAGACAGATCCATAGCGTTTCCTTGTGTTATTGTAACATTCTCGCCCGGTAACGTGTTTTGCTTAAAAATTTCAACGTTGTGTTCAATTAGCTCCACCGCATCTACTTGATAGCCTTTTTGAGCCAAAGCATGGCTGTACCGTCCCGTTGCGGCACCGATTTCCAAGACTCTCATGCCGGGCTTTAGGTACTTTTCAATATATTTCATGGTGGTGATGTATTCGATCTTACCGTGCTTGGAGAGCAAGCGCCCATCTTCATCATACTGCTCGTAGTAGTTTTCTAAATATCTCTTTGATTCCATCGTAATATCCTCCTAAAAAGTAAAAAACGGTGCAAATCGAAAATCAATTCGACTTGCACCGTAAGTATCCTAATATCCTATAATCCTACAAAGAGACTATACTGAAAATTTGGGTACGACAATACAAGCCCGACAGTTCCCAAGTCCAGGGTTCCATGCCGCGCACTTCAACAGTATTCATAACTCGATTGAGATTATAAGCTGTCATTGCCGTAGTCCTTTCATCAAAATATTTACATTATTATAGCACAACTCCGCTAAAGAGTCAATACAAAATTAGAAAAAATCAAAATTTTCCTGTGATCAGTACATTCATTTTTAAATTTTGTCGAGAGCGACCAAACGGTCACTCTCGGCGATTCAATAATATAAATTATAAAAATTTCAATTATACAAGTACACTAACCAATCAGCCTTTAAATCTTCGTAATCTTTGCCAAAAGCGGTTTCGATATCTTGAGAGTGGTATGCATCAAGCACCTTTTCGATATCGTATGTATCTACAAGATATAGAACAAGAGATGTCGCTTGCTCGTAGGAAAGCTCGCTACCAACTGCGTTGCAATCGGTTTTGTTGATAAGTTTATATACGTCCCCCAGTGTTTTGTATGTTTCTGCATCCAACTCCACTCTTGCATGTGCATCGGTATATAAACGGAAGTCAAAGGTATCTACAGAATCCATTTTTCCGCCTCGAGCAGTATAATCTTCATACACTTTCTTATAAAAAAGATACTGTTGATTTCCGGCGGTAGCTTGTTCATCAAAATATCCTTGTTTTGCCATCGTTAAGAGCTGTATGTAGGATGCGGCAATTTGATCGTTAAATCCCAGAGCTTTTCCAAAATAATTGCAAATTCCTTCGCTCAACCAAATATTATCGTTCTTGGTGACCCCCATTGCATGGACTGCTTCGTGTAGAGTGGAATACGAATCGTTTATATACATATTTCCGTTGGAATAAAGAGTTTTGTTGTATCCGCTTCCGTCAAAGGTCATATAGTAATTAAACTTTCTTTCGGTATCAAAGCCTTCGCTTATATTGTTGGATTTCAAATAATCGATCATTTCAAACAGCCCCGTAGTGCTGTAGTAAAGGAAACCATGATATTGCGCAGGGCTACCGGCGCCGAAATCCTTGAAATAGTAGGTTACATTTCCAAAGGATATAATGTATTTATATGTTGCATTAGAGGAAAAGTCCATCGAAGCAAGGAAGGCTTCCACCTCCGGGGCGTTGGTATATTCAACATCTAATCCGAGAGATTTGAGATATGCGGATTTGTATTCGCAACGCTTATCCAAATCCAAAAGTGCTTCAACGCCGTATTCATTATAAATAAAAGCAAACAGCGCTTCTGCAACAGTAACGGACTTCTCCTTATCATATGTGAAAAAATGGTCGTACAATGTAAGGTAGGTCATGTTGGCACGGTCGGAGAAAAATTCTTTCAGATTTTTAACTTGTTTTTCGCTCTCGTATGCGGCAAGGCCGTAGGAAATCCACTCTTCGCCGCTTGAGCGAAGAGATTCAAAAGGATCAGCGGGTTTTTTTGTCGGTGTTTCGGTTGTACTATCTGAATTCGGAGGTTCTGTGTTTTGCGGAAAGTCAGGGGCATTTGTACATGAACCAAGCAACATTGTCATCAGTAAGAGCATTGCTATAAAAGTAATCTTAGTTTTCATTGATTGTACCTCTTGTGCGAGAAACATATTCTTCATATCTTTTTTGTATGTCTGCGATGTTATCCTTAAATGATTCAAACTCCGTAGCATTCAACATATTTTGCAATAGCTTTTGACACATCTTCTCAGTTGGGACAGAGTTGCGCAGAGTGGTTGAGTATAGTATCTGAGATTTGTTTTCTTTCTCGGATTCTATCATATGCCTTGCAAACGCAATAACAGATTCGTCTTCGCAAATGTCAAAATTATCTCTAATTATTTTTTCTATTTGTGCTATTCCTTCAAAATTTGTAGATTTGTTTGCATTATAAAATATATTCAAATCGCAATCAATAATATAAACTCCGGTGTCTTTCGGAGCATTCGATTTGTTTGCACCGTGAAAAGAAGCTAATTTATCAGTTGGAATAACTACTGCATAACAATATTTTGTGTTTTGTAATTCACTTTCCGATAATATGTAAACAGATACATCGAAGTTATTTATACATTGCAGTATATCTAACAAATTCATTATATACACAACACCATTCTATTTTGAATTTTGCTCGGATTATTTGGAATGAAACTAAATATGGTTTTCTTTTGCATTAGATGCAATAATAGCAAGTAAAATTGCGTAAATCTCCCTATTTTCTTCATCACTAACAAACTGATATTTGAAGACGGGTTCAACTATATCCGATAAGTAAATAATAATACCTTCCGTGTGAGTGCTGACTGTGGTTCTGCTTGTTGATGTTTCTTTGGCTGAAGTTGCACCTATTACCGCCCCAGCTTCATCCGCAACAATTCCCCCGATAACAGCCCTGCCGATAGGATTTTCTTTTTTAGTATCTGTTGTTGTATGATGAGAAGTTGATGTTTTTAATTCAGCTTGTAATATAGTCTCAAATTTAATAATTTTTCTTCCAAATATGATGACTTTATTTTCTTCGTCAACAGCCACCACTCAATCTTTATGCCATCTAAAATCTTTATAAAAAGCTATAAACTTAGAAACCTTGTAATTCTCATTTATCCACTTTAGATAATCATCAATTTCGGATTGATTTTGAGATTTTTTATCATCCCAAAACTTTTTTAATTGTTCTTCAGCTTTTTTGCATCCTCTTGGTTTTTCATAGTTCCCTCAATAACTAACCAAATAAAGCCTATCAATCCTGCCGCAAACCCAATCCAAGCTATAGCGGCAACTTGTGCAATCAAGCCAATGATAATAAACAATATGCCACCAAGAAATAGTACTACGCTCACAATAAAAAACCTCCAAAATCAAAAAGTGCGCTGACCGGAGCCAACGCACAAAAAACGCAAACTCCGAGTCGCTAAACTAACCTTACATAGAAAAACATTTCTGTATATCCTATCAAGTGGAATTTGCATTTTTATCAAATTCTAACGATAGGAATATACAAAAGGGTATAGTACCCCCTTGGATATCGAAACGTCGTTTTTCTATTAAGTTAGTTTAGCATTTTTATTATACTATAAAATCCACAAAATGTCAAAAGGTGTGGGAGAAAAACCAATACAAATAAATATGGCCACGTGGCGTGTACTTGTCTTGATACAAGTCGGCTCGCTACACTTACCGAGTCAATTAATCAATGTCTTAATATGAAAATAGCCCAAATCCAACACAGAGTGTTCGCTTTGGGCTTAAATTGGCGGAGCATTGCAAACAGCGGACGAACACCTCACCGTCCTCAGCACTGCTAACATCTGACAGTGTAATTGTCCTACTGTCCGTGCTGAAGTTGTAGTTGATTTTGCCCGTACCGTCATCATACAGGAATATTGAATTGACAAAGGTTGCTATAATCTGCTTTTGACACTCTCTGTCTGTGTAATCCATATCTCTGAATTGACGGAAAAAGAAATCTACATACTCCCTTGTTATGTGGAAGCCTCTTGCTATCTCCCTATCTGCAATAGCAGTTACAAGCTCTTTCTGCTGAGCCTCTAACTCTTTCATACGCCTTTTGGTGGTATCGTTTATAATACCGGCTTCAATGGCCTTGACTAAGTTCTCTATCGCAAACTCTACCTGTTCTAACTGACGTTGGAGCGCATTTAGCTCCTCTTGGCTTTCGTCTTGAGATTGGTAATACTGCCATGTGTTCTCAATAAGAAAGTCCATAAGTTCATCATCTTGCAGAAGCTCAATAGTGGCGTTCAGAACAGCCGCCTCTATAACCTCCTGCCGTACATTCTTCTTATCACAGTCCCTAAAACGCTTTTTCTTTGAGCAAGTGTAATAGTGGTGCTTTGCCCCGGTTTTACTTGTTCCTGATTCTCCCGTCATAGGTGATCCACACTTACCGCAAAACAGTTTATCGGTAAGGATATAATCGCACTTAGACCACTTATGAGCCGGCGCACGTTTATTTACTTTCATAAGGTCCTGCACCTTCCAAAAAGTAGAGTCGTCAACAATGCGTGGCATACCGCCCTCAATGCGTTTGTCCTGATAGATGTAAACCCCGGTGTATTTTTCGTTGGTAAGGACTGAGTAAAGGCTGTTTTTAGAAAACGGCTTGCCTCTACGGTTACGAAGTCCTAAATTGTTCAAGTGGTTTACTATTTCAATAATCGTACTGCCTGAGGCGTACATATCAAATATCAGCTTTACAGTAGGCGCTGTATCAGGATCAAGGATAAATTTCTTATCAGGTCCCGTTAGATAACCCATAGGACGGTTGCCGCCTGTGCATTGGCATTTCTCAGCACTTTCAGCAAGGCCTCTTCGTATGTTCTGAGAGAGCTGCAAGCTGTAATACTCTGCAAAACCCTCAAGCACACTTTCAAGGATAACACCTTCAGGAGTGTTTGGGATTGTTTCTGCAACATACTCTACCCGGACACCGTTCTTTTTGCACTTCATTTTGTTAAGGGCAATTTCCTCACGGTTACGTCCGAAGCGGTCAACTTTCCATAAGATGATAACACCAAATTGTCCTTTGGCGGTATCTCTCAACATCTTTTGGAATTGTTCTCTGTTATCCGTCCTACCACTCTTGGCCCTGTCAATGTACTCTTGCACAATCGTGTAGCCGTGTGAGGCGGCATACTTGTGAGCCTCTGAAAGCTGGCCCTCAATGGATTGTTCACCCTGACTGTGTGAGGAATATCGGGCATAGACAACAGCAAGTTTTTCTATATTGTCAGTTGGTAATTGTTTCTGTTTTTTCATATTAGCCCTCTTTATGCTCTCCGTTCTGCGGAGGGCTTTTTTTATTTTATACCGGCAAGCAATTTCACACCGTTTTCGGCAGCAAGTGTTTCAGCCGCTGATGTAAATGTGCTGTTTGTTATAACCATTGCTTCAGAACAGCCGTAGTGGGCTTTTCCGGCATACGCCTCTTGCACAGCAGAAATTCCTACAGGCTGAGAGTAATACTTACACTGTATGGCGTATTTCTTACCGTGTTTGTGAGCCGTTATATCTATGCCGTAGTCACCTGAAGCCTGAGTCACTTTTACTCCCCAATAGCCTTTTCGTTTGAGGTAAGCAGCAACTCTGTGTTCGTACTCAACTCCTGTTAGCGGTTTATCTTTTGCAAAGGGCAATTTTATTAACTCCCATAGAAAAGTAAACACACCTATAAGGAATGAGCCGCAAAGCAATACGGCTAAATAGATTAAGTAGAAAGGAAAAGTAATCACGGTCCACAAGCAACCTTTGTTTTTAGGTTTGCAATACCGCATTATTTTTTCTCCTTTAAGCCCTCAGCATAAACAATGAGTTTTGCCTGCTCAATTACGCTGAGCTGACCGAAAATGTTAAGTAATTCAACCTCTTGCTCAGACAGTTTTCTCTCAGAGCCGTTGATGATTGTTACAGGTGCGTGGGTGTGACCTATGATACCGTGGTTGTCATTTACTGTTATAGTTGGCTCACTCATAAGCTGATCTACAGTTACGTCAAAATAATCAGCTAACGTCTTGAGTGTCTTGCCTCTTGGCTGTGAGCCTTTACGCCAGCCTGCGGTAGTTGCATTTGAAAGGCCCAGCTCCTGACCGAGGGCCGTAACAGATATACCTTTTTCGTGACAGAGCCTCTGAATGTTGTTAAAAAATGTCATGTTTACTTCGTGAGTTACAGATTCCATAATTACCTCCGTACCACCCTAAAACAGACGAAAACCGAACATCATAAAATAAAACCGAACATTTTTCAAAATTTGTATTGACAAAGTCGGTAATGTTCGCTATAATATAGTAAACCGAACATAAAAAGAGCGCAAAAATAACGCCCCTGCGGTTTTCGGTTTCCGCAGCAGTAGGTGTAGTGTTATTAAAGTTTTGTTGGCACTGAACATTATAGCACTATACCGAACAAAAGTCAAGAAAAGGAGGTATTTTTGTTTGGAAAAGTTTTATAGCTGTGAGCAGATAGCAGAGCGTTACGGCGTCCACGTGGTTACAGTATGGCGCTGGATCAGGAAGCGTGAGCTTCCGGCTATAAAAATCGGTAAACAGTATTTCATCACAGAGGAAGCCCTTGCAGACTTTGAGAGTAAACGCTGTACTGTGCCTACCGATAAAGCATAAGAAGGAGGTACAGGCCCATGCCGAAAATTAACTGCTCAGAAATGCCCTCAATAGAAATCAAGCGGTTTTGTCGCACGTTCAGTGAAGCTGTTGTCAGGTCCACTGAAAATAAGACTTTCCGTGAAAATTTTGAGAGGCACATAAGCAGCAAGGAGGTTGATTCACATGAAAAAGGCAATGTTGATAGCTGCACTGCTGATTGCGGTAATAGCTACACCGTTTGTCATTAAAAGTTTGTCGGTGGATGCACCGACAGAGCCGTCTGTTGACACCACATATTTACCGCCGTCTGTAGAGGCCGTGTCTTTGGTACTTACTGAAACACCCTCAGCAACGGAAACGGCTACAGAGGAGATACCCACATACTCTCAAAATGAGAATATTCCGTTACCCTTTGAGCTTCAGGTTACTATGCAACAGGCTTGCGAAAAATACGGTGTACCTTATGCCCTCGCTTTAGCAGTAGCTGAAAGTGAAAGCAGCTTCGATTTGGAGGCAGACAGCGGTACTTGCTGGGGCGTTATGCAGATACACCCGATTAACTATCCTCGACTCCGTGAAAACGGAATTGAGCCAACTGAGTATGAAGGCAACATTACTGCCGGTGTTTTCTTACTCGGTGAGCTTCTTGAGAAATACACAGATACCCATAAGGCGCTCATGGCGTATAACTGTGGAGAAACAGGAGCTAAAAGATTATGGAAAGAGGGCTATATGACAACAAGGTATTCTGTCAAGGTGGTTACTCTTTCAGAGAAATGGCAGGAAATTATAAACAACGATAATTAGGAGGCAATTATCTATGAACGAAATTAAGATCACCGTAAGTATTCCGGGATTGCCGGAAGCTATTAACAATCTTGCAGACGCTCTTCGTGGTAACGGTATTCCTGTTCCTACAGGCTCTGCACCCGTAGTGGTTGAGGCTACACAGCCTGACGCTAAAGCGGATATTCCGCAGACACCCGTAAACCCTACAACACCTGCTGTTGTTCCCGAACAGACGCCGGTTGTGAATACGCAGCCCGTAAACAACAATACTGCGCCAGTGAACACAGCACCTTCTGTCCCTACTGCACCTGTCCCTTCTGAAACGGCTGCTGTCAATTACACGATTGAACAGCTCAGCGTTGCAGGAGCTGCACTCTGCGAACAGGGCAAAATGGCACAGCTCATTGCTTTGCTTGGTAAGTATGGCGTACAGGCTGTTACACAGCTCAAGCCTACACCTGATGTACTCAATGCGTTTGCGGCTGAACTGAAGGCACTTGGCGCTAATTTGTAAGGAGGTGTAAATATGCCGACACCTACAAATCACGCTTTGTTAAGTGCATCATCTGCTCACCGTTGGTTGGCGTGTACGGCTGCTCCTCGTTTTGAAGAACAATTCCCCTCAGGTACAAGTGAATATGCTGAGGAGGGACAGACCGCACACAGCGTATGTGAGCTGTACGCACAGAAGCATTTTACACCTATGACGAAGCGTAAGTTTAACGCTGAGTTAAAGAAACTCACTAACCGTCCGTACTATTCAGACGAAATGCTCAAGACTGCTGAAGCGTATGTTGAGTACCTTAACAGCAAGGCTCTGAGCTATCCGTCAACGCCTTATGTAACACAGGAGGTAAAGGTTGACTTCTCAGAGTACGTCCCTGAGGGCTTCGGTACTTGTGACTGCGTTATGATCGGCGGTGACACTCTACATATTACGGACTATAAACACAGTAAAGGCGTTGCAGTATCTGCCGTGGAAAATCCTCAAATGAGGCTTTACGCTCTCGGTGCTTTGAAGATGTTTGCTCCCGTGTATGGTGACGCTATCAAAAAAGTATCAATGGGTATCTGTCAGCCTCGTTTGTCTGATGAAGCAAGTGAGGACTGCTTAACTGTTGAAGAGCTTAGAGCTTGGGGCGAAAGTATCAAGCCTACTGCTGAGGAGGCTTACAACGGTCCCGGTACTTTCTGTCCGGGTGAACACTGCCGATTCTGTAGAGGTAAGGCACAGTGCCGTGCAAGAGCAGACCAAAACACAGCCTTTGAGGATTTTAAGGACTGTGCTATTGCAGGTAAGGCTGCACCTGAGCTTGCTAACCTCACGCCTGAAGCAAGAGCCGTTATCGGTTTGCCGCCTATGCTTACGGATGCCGAAATTGCAGACTTGCTTGTAAGAGCTGAAAGCCTTGTACAGTGGTACAAAGACCTTCAGGAATATGCAACTACTGCTATTCTTGCCGGTAAGGAAATCCCCGGTTGGAAAGTTGTTGCAGGCAAAAGCAATAGAGCCTTTACCAACGTGGACGAAGCCTTCAGCAAGGTTATTGAGGCTGGCTATGACGAAGCTCTCTTGTATGAGCGTAAGCCTATCACACTTACAGGCGTTGAAAAGCTCCTCGGTAAAGCTAAGTTTGAGGAAGTCCTTGCTGGCTTTGTAACAAAACCGCTTGGCAAGCCTACGCTTGCACCGCTGTCTGATAAAAGAGAGCCGTACAGCTCCACTGCAACAGACTTTGCAGGTGTAAACAATGGCTGAAACAGTTTATCTCTCTGACGGCACAATGGAAGTCATATTGACGGATAAAGATGTGTTCCTTGAACGCCTTTTAGAAGAAAAGTTAGGGCGTGACGTTGCTAACTGTTTCAAAGGGTATGTTCAAGAAATCAAAGAAGAGCTGAAATGGACCACTGAAAGCAGTGAGGAAAATGAGAGAATAGCTGACGGTTATTTGCAAATGTGCAAAACCGCTTATGAGGTATTCCAACAGCTTGACAACCTTATCCGTCAACCTCGACTTGACCGTTCTGCTATACAGAAGCTCATAACAGAGGGGTACAAAGAGCTACACAACAATTTATAAATCAAAATTTGGAGGCAAAGATTATGAGTTTATTCAATACCCCCCCCGTGGAGGACCTTAACAAGATAAAAGCAAAGCATGAAGCAGAATCAATGTTTATTGATATGCTCGGTGATATGCTGCTCAACAGCAGTATGCCTGAGGAGAGAAAAACAGGCTTGCGTATTCTTATGGCAATGAAACGTGCGAAGGACAACCTTGCAAAGAAAGTTGAAAGACTTTGCAACCCTGAGCAGGATCACACTGAGGAGCTTTGTGCTAAGCAAAAAGAGGCGTTGGAACTGTTGGAGAAAATCAACGCTATGGTTGACGGTTTTGACGAAACCGTTACCCCTGTAAACAAAGACACGAACGAAATCAAAGAATAAAAGGAGAACAATCTTATGTATCAGAATATCCCTACTAAAGTTTTGACCGGCGAAGTACGCCTGTCCTATGTAAATCTCGTTACCCCTAAGGCTCAAAATCCCGGAGATAAGCCTAAGTATTCCGTGCAGATCCTTATCCCTAAGACCGACACTGCAACCGTGCAGGACATTTTGAACTCTATTGAGGCGGCAGCTCAGAAGGCTGTCAACGAAAAGTGGGGCGGCGTTCGTCCTAACTTTGCTCCTATCCTCCATGACGGTGACGGCGTAAAACCTGACGCAGGTACTCCGTATAGTGAGGAGTGCAAGGGCCATTGGGTACTCAATGCTTCTACTGAACAGAAGCCGGGCGTTGTTGACATCAGCAATATCAATGTTGACCTTGCACCTCAGGACATTTACAGCGGTATGTATGCCCGTGTAACTCTCAATTTCTACGGCTACAAGAACAGAAAGACCGGCGTAGGCTGTGGCCTCGGTAACGTTATGAAAACCCGTGAGGGTGAGCCTCTCGGCGGCGGTGCATCTGCTGCATCTGACTTTGCCTCTGTGGGACAGGCTGTTGCAAATGCGCCTACTGCAAACGGTCCTGCTGTTAATCCTGTAACAGGACAGCCTGTAGGTGCAGCTCCTGCAATCAATCCTATCACAGGCTTGCCTATGTAAATGGGCTATCGAAAGGTAGGTTGGCTTGAGCAGTGCTGGTACATAGTTAAATATGTTATCAGCACTAAGCTCAAGGGCATAACGAAGAAAAGGAGGCACTGAGTTATGTTACACCACATCAATATTGACCTTGAAACCTATTCAAGTGTCAACATCAAAAAAGCAGGCGCACAGGCGTACATACGAAGTGCTGACTTTGAAATCTTACTTTTCGCATACAGCATTGATAAAGGTCCCGTACACATTGTAGATTTGGCGCAGGGTGAGAAACTACCGTTTTACGTGGTAGAGGCTATCTACAGTCCCGAATACATCAAACACGCATATAACGCACCGTTTGAGTGGGGCTGCCTCAGTAAGCACTTCGGTGTTAAGCTCCCTCCGTCACAATGGAGAGATACAATGCTCCACGGTTTGTATTGTGGCTATACGGCAGGCTTGGAGGCTACAGGACGGGCTTTAGGACTGCCGGAGGATAAACAGAAGCTCAATACAGGTAAAGCCCTTATACGCTATTTCTGCGTTCCCTGTAAGCCCACAAAAGCAAACGGAGGCAGAACACGCAACTATCCTCACCACGATCCTGAGCGTTGGAGGCTCTTTAAGGAATACTGCGTACAGGACGTTGTTACGGAAATGGAAATTGATACAAGGCTCTCTGCTTTCCCCGTACCTGACTTTGTACAGAAACAATGGGAAACTGACCTTATTATCAATGACAGAGGCGTTGCGGTAGATATGGACTTTGTACACGGTGCTTTGGAGCTTGGTGCAAATGTTACTGCTACTCTGAAAGAGGAGGCTATTCAGCTTTCAGGACTTTATAACCCTAACAGCGTGAAGCAGCTTGCAGCTTGGCTTGAGGAGCAGACAGGTGAGGAAATATCTAACCTTCGTAAAGAAACGGTAAGCGGACTGCTAAACCGTGATGCCAATAGCGAAGAGGTAAACCGTATGCTTGAAATCAGACAAGAACTCGGTAAAACCTCTATGAAAAAGTATGACGCTATTGAGGAGTGTGTTTGCCCTGACGGTAGAGTTAGAGGACTCCTTCAGTATTACGGCGCTAACCGTACCGGGCGTTGGGCTGGACGATTGGTGCAGGTGCAGAATCTACCACGCACCTACACAGAGCCGTTGGACCTCGCAAGGCAACTTGTAAAAGGCAGAAGGCTTAACGGCTTGAAAGCTGTTTACGGCTCTGTAAATGATACACTCTCTCAGCTTATCCGTACAGCCTTTGTTGCACCTGAGGGACACGTTCTCATTGACGCTGACTTCTCAGCTATTGAGGCCCGTGTTATATCGTGGCTTGCAGGTGAAGAATGGCGGCTTGAAGTTTTCAGAACTCACGGCAAGATTTATGAGGCTTCTGCCTCTCAGATGTTCAATGTTCCATTTGAACGCATCCAAAAAGGCAATCCTGAGTATTCGCTTAGACAGCGTGGTAAGGTTGCTGAGCTGGCTCTTGGCTATCAAGGCGGCGTTGGTGCTATGCGAAATATGGACACAGGAGGACTGCTTGCAGACCTCCCTGACGAAGAGGTACAGGACATTGTAAACCGTTGGCGTGATACTAACCCTAAAATCCGTGATTTGTGGTATGCCTTCGACAGTGCTGCTGTTCAGGTTATCACAAACGGCGGTAGTGTTACCGTCAGATGTTGCACTTTCTCAAGAGAGTATGACAGCTCAAACGGCACTACCTGCTTAACAATATTACTGCCGTCCGGCAGAAAACTATACTACGTCAATCCTGACATTGGTGAGAACAGGTGGGGTAATCCCTCTATCTCCTATATGGGTATGGATCAGACAACAAAGAAGTGGAAACGCATTGAAACATACGGCGGTAAGCTGGTGGAGAACTGCGTACAAGCTATAGCCCGTGACTGTTTGGCTCAGGCTATAGACAATTTGGAAGCAGCTGGTTATCCCGTAGTGTTCCACGTACATGATGAAGTTGTAATCGACATTGAGCCTTATGCTGATGAAGATACAATGCTCAACAATGTTGTTGCTATTATGGCTAACCCTATCCCGTGGGCGTTCGGTTTACCGCTTAACGCTGAAGGCTGGGTAGGTAAATTTTTCAAAAAAGATTAAGGAGGCAATCTTTATGCTTATTAAAACTAAAGCAGAATTTGAAGTATCTTGGGACAGCATTAAAAATGCTGTTGACGGTGGCGGTGTTACGGCACTGCTACACAGCGGTGACGAAATCCCGGTTACTCTCAAGAACGGTGAGAATGTAATCTTTGTAGTCACCTATGACGAAAACGGTAAACTTTACTTTGTGCTTCGTGACTGCCTTGCAGACGAACACAGAATGAATAAGGAATGGACCAACGAAGGCGGCTGGGCTGCAACCGAAATGCGTACATACCTTAACAGCACTATCTTTGCTCTGCTTCCTGATGATTTGCAGGCAGTTATCGCACCTACGAAAATTGCACAGATCATCAAAGGTGAGCGTGTTGAGTGTGAGGACAACCTTTTCCTCATTTCCAAAACTCAGGCATTTGGCAAAGGCAGTTGGACTGAGTATGAGCCTGATGATACGCACCTTGACATTTTCAAGACTGAGCGTGACCGTGTAAAAGAATGTGGAAACAACGGCACTTGGTTCTGGTGGTTGCGTTCTCCGAACTCTTCCTACAGCACGCACTTCTGCACTGTCACCGGCAACGGCAACAGCGGCAACACCGGCGCCGACGGCGCTAGTGGCGTGGCGTTCGGCTTCTGCATTTAATCTAATATCTACCGTAATCAGGCCCCCTTGTGGGGCCTCACGGTAAAATTCATTCAAAAAG
>JBJDZD010000107.1:0-34888 GCA_051867815.1 Eubacteriales bacterium
GCAACCTCGTCGGCCTACTCCGTCCGGCCGCTCGGTTGCTTTGCGACTTCGTCGCCCGTCGAACGATATATAATTTCGTTCGGGTTACGGTGACTTTATAACATCAATTTCCATAGTCCGCTTTTCTTTTTGACACCGTCGGCGCAAAAAGAAAAGCTTGGCAAAAGAAAAACGCCATGGAGAATTTCGCGCTCTGCGGAGCGCGACTCAAGGCTCTGCCTTGAGAATCCGCAACCTTTTGAAAAAGGTTGACGAAAACTTTTCATCATTTGGTTTTTGCGCAGTCGGCGACTAAGGCTCCGCGCCTTGGATGGCGCCGCCTTCCCCAAAAGGCGGGCGAATACTTTTCATCATTTGGTTTTTGCGTTTGTCGGCATCGGGCGAGTACTTTTCGTAATTCGGTTTGTGCGTCGTGCAAAACCCGAAAATCGCCCCAACTTTCTCTTGATTTTTCAAGCAAAGTGTGGTATCATATAGTCGAGGTGATATTATGCACAAATCGGTTTTTGATTTTGAGAACAACGGCGAAAAAATTCGCTATTCGCGCGCTCTCTCCGTGCGCGGCTCGTACGACGTCATCGTTGCCGGCGGCGGCGTGGCTGGCGTCGGTGCCGCAATATCCGCGGCAAGACGGGGCGGCAGAGTTCTGCTGATTGAAAAATCCAATATCCTCGGCGGTCTCGGCACGCTGGGACTTATTAATCTTTTCGTGCCAATGTGCAACGGGCGCGGCAAGCAGATCATCTTCGGCCTCGCCGAGGAGCTTCTGCGCGAGAGCGCGCTCTACGGCTTCAACACCATCGCAGACGAATGGAAGAACGGCGAACCGACCGAGCCGACCACCGTCCGCTACAAGCAATGGTTTTCGCCGTATATTTTCGCCCTGCAGCTCACCGAAAAGCTCAAGAGCGCAGGCGTTGACATACTTTTTGACACCATCGCCACCGAGCCGGTGCTTGAGGGAGATAACTGCCGCGGTGTTCTGACCTATGGCAAGGGCGGCGCAGATTACTACACCTGCCGCATGCTCATCGACACCACGGGCGACGCCGACCTCCTCCGCGCATCGGGCGTTCCGACTGCCTCGCGCGGCAATTTCTTCACCTATCACGGCCGCATGGTCACTCTCGAGAGCTGTCGTGCCGCCGTCGAGAGCGGAAATATCAAAAAAGCATTCGTGCCCATTCGCGGCGGTTCGGTCAACCTTTTCGGCGACGGTCAACCGGAAGATATTCCGCTTTGGAACGGTCTTGACGGTGAGGACGGTTCCGATTATTTGGTCACAAATCAGCGCAAAATGCTTGAAAATATCAAAAACAAGGCAAAAAACGGTATAGATTACGAAATCGCTTCCCTGCCCGGAATGCCCCAGCTCCGCACGACCGCATGCATCCGCGGAGACTATACCCTTCGCGTTGACGATTGCTACCGCCATTTTGAGGACTCCGTTTGCGCAATCAACGACTTCGAGCATCGCGACCACCTTTGGGAGGTTCCCTACCGCACACTTTGCCGCAAGGACACGCCGAACATCATAACTGCAGGCCGCTCCGCCTCCGGTGAGGGCTATGTCTGGGATGTTCTCCGCGTCATTCCCCCGGCGATACTCACGGGTCAGGCGGCAGGTGAGGCTTGCATGCTCGCCATTGAAAAGGGCACGCGCATCTCTGACGTGCCGATACCCGAGCTTCAGAAGCGCCTCTGCGCCGCCAACGTAATGGTCCATTTCCCCGACGCTTACCTACCCGACGACCGAACCGTCGTCATCCACGGCAAAAACGCCGTCATAGACCCGGAACACTTATAAAGCTTGTGTATTTTCCCCAAGACCAAGCCAAACAAAGTCAAAACGCCCCTCAGAAGAAGGGCGTTTTGTTTATGTATTTGCATCAAAAGTAATTAATATGCCTTGCTATCCTGTCGATTATCATATCGAGCGCGACGGCGTTGTGGCCGCCCTCGGGAACTATGATGTCTGCGTTTTTCTTTGACGGCTCAACGTACATCTCGTGCATCGGCTTTACCGTGGTAATATACTGCGCGATGACGGATTCAAGCGAGCGGCCGCGCTCGTTTACGTCCCTGACTATACGGCGCAAAATGCGCACGTCGGCATCCGTATCGACGAAGATCTTGATATCCATTTGCTCAAGCAGCATCGGCTCGGCAAATATCAGAATGCCCTCCAAAATGATCACCTTGCGCGGCTCTACGCGGTGCGTTGCCGCGGCGCGATTGTGCTGTGTGTAGTCGTAGGTCGGGCACTCTACCGAAAGACCGCGGCGCAGCTCCTCCAAGTGCCTCACAAGCAACTCCGTCTCAAAAGCCTCCGGCGCGTCGTAATTCTGGCGCTCGCGCTCCTCAAAGGGCATCTCGTCGTGCCTTTTGTAGTACCAGTCGTGGCAGATGACCGCCGCATCATCCGCGAAATAGTCCGCTATCCGCTCCGTAAGCGTCGTTTTTCCGCTTCCCGTGCCGCCTGCGATACCGATGATAAGTGTGTTTTTACCGTCCGTCACTTCATTTTACCTCCCGGGCCTTGCGAGCCTCGCCGTTCATATTATATTTTATCACAAAGCAACGGCGATTGCAACCGATTTTGCAAAAAACTCCCACAATAATGCCGCGGAGTTGACTTTTTCTCCGTTATTTGGTATAATTAATGTAAGAAAAAGCAAAGGATGGATACCGTGAAAAGATTTTCGGCTTTAATCACAACGACAATCCTCGCGCTCCTGCTTGCGAGCTGCGGCGTGCAAGCTCCGCCGACGGGCGGCGAATAAGTCCGCCATCGGGAAACACCCACCGCAACCTGTGCAAAAATACCGCATGCTCATGAGCATGCGGTTGCTCGTTCATGAGCATGCGGTTGCTCATTTAAGAGTATGCGGTATTTCCGTATCAATACTTTCTCCAGACCATTTTGTCAACGACACCGGTGTAGGATTGAATGATCTTGACTACCTTGGTGGAAACGTTTTCCTCAATATAGTCGGGAACGGGAATGCCGTGATCCGCGTTGTCGTTCATATCGACCGCCGTCTGTACCGCCTGCAAAAGGCCGTTCTCGTCAATACCGGCAAGGACGAAGCACGCCTTGTCAAGAGCTTCGGGACGCTCCGTACTCGTTCGGATGCAAACCGCCGGGAACGGGTGACCGACACTCGTAAAGAAAGAGCTTTCTTCGGGGAGCGTGCCACTGTCCGAAACTACGGCGTAAGCATTCATCTGCAGCTTGTTGTAGTCGTGGAAGCCGAGGGGTTCGTGGCGAATGACTCTCGGGTCGAGCACAAAACCGCTCTTTTCAAGACGATTTCTGCTTCTCGGATGGCAAGAGTAAAGGATGGGCATATCGTACTTCTCGGCAAGCTTATTGATTGCCGTGAAAAGGCTTGTGAAATTCTTTTCCGTGTCGATGTTCTCCTCTCTGTGAGCCGAAAGGAGGATATACTTCTTCGGCTCAAGTCCGAGGCGGTCAAGCACGTCGCTTGCCTCAATATCGGCAAGATTTGCATGCAGAACCTCTGCCATGGGAGAGCCGGTCACATAAGTGCGTTCCTTGGGCAGACCGCACTCGTGGAGATAGCGGCGAGCATGCTCGGAATATGCAAGGTTGACATCGGAAATGATGTCAACAATACGGCGGTTCGTTTCCTCGGGCAGGCACTCGTCCTTGCAACGGTTTCCGGCCTCCATGTGGAAGATCGGAATATGCAGGCGTTTTGCCGCAATAGCCGACAGGCAGGAGTTCGTATCGCCGAGAATGAGAAGCGCATCGGGTCTGATTTGATTCATCAGCTTGTAGGAGCAGTTGATGATGTTGCCGACGGTCGCGCCGAGGTCGTCACCGACCGCGTTCATATATACCTCCGGGTCCGCAAGCTTCAGATCCTTGAAAAAAACGCCGTTCAGGTTATAGTCGTAATTCTGCCCCGTGTGGGCAAGGACGGTGTCAAAATACCTGCGGCATTTATTGATAACAGCCGAAAGACGAATGATCTCCGGGCGCGTGCCGACGATGATGAGCAGCTTTAATTTGCCGTTGTTCTTGAATTTAACGTCCGAGTAATCAAGTTTGATATCCATTATTCCACCGCCTCAAAGTATGTATCGGGATGCCGGGGATCGAACTGCTCGTTCGCCCACATCAGCGTTACAAGATCTTCCGTTTCGCTGAGATTTATGATACTGTGCGTGTAGCCGGGAAGCATGTGCACCGCCTCGATCTTATCACCGCTGACCTCAAAATTCAGCACCTCGTCCGTGCCGATCTTTCTCTGCCGGATCAAGCCTCGTCCGCTGACGACGATGAAGAGTTCCCATTTGGTATGGTGCCAATGCCGGCCCTTTGTGATGCCCGGCTTTGAAATATTAACGCTGAACTGTCCGCATTTTTCGGTTTTAAGCAGCTCTGTAAAGCTGCCCCTATCGTCGCAGTTCATTTTCAAGGGAAACGCCGCCTTTTGTTTTGGCAGATAGGAAAGATAGGTGCTGTACAGCTTCTTTGCAAAGCTGCCCTCGGGAATTTCCGGCATGAGTAGCGTACTTGTTTGCGCTTTGAAGCCGTCAAGTAAATCAACAATTTCGCCGAGCGTGACCTTGTGCGTTGTCGGTGCGGCGCAATATTTGCCGTCCTCGCGCAGAACGGTTTCAATGCCGTCAAATTCGCAATGATGCTCCCTGCCCTCAAGTGCATCAAGCATTTCGGTCACGAGGTCGTCGATGTAGAGCAATTCGAGCAGTACCGCTCTGTTGCTGACCCGGATCGGCAAATCGTTGGCAATATTGTTGCAGAATGTGGCAACGGCGGAATTGTAATTCGGCCTGCACCATTTACCGAAGAGATTCGGGAAGCGATAAACCAGTACCCTTGCGCCGGTCTGCGCGCCGTAAGCAAAGACAAGCTCCTCGCCTTCCTTTTTGCTTCTGCCGTAATCGCCGTCGTAGCGACCGATGCAGGTGGCTTGAATTGAGGATGAGAGCATCACGGGACAGGTGTTTCCGTGCTTTTTGAGCGTATCGAGGAGCGTGCTTACAAAGCCGAAATTGCCCTGCATAAAGTCTTCCGCATTTTGCGGACGGTTCACTCCTGCAAGATTGAACACGAAGTCGCACTCCCTGCAGTATTCGTCAAGGAGCGCCGCATCGGTGTCGACGTCGTATTCAAAAACCTCGTCGATTTTAAGACTCGGACGCGTCCCGTCCTTTCCGTCTTTGATATTTTTCAGGCTCGCACAAAGATTTCTGCCGACGAAGCCATTTGATCCGGTTACGAGGACTTTCATATTGATCTCCATGCCGCCGCAGGCGGCTCAAATGAATTTAATAATTATAATTGCCCGTATTTACAAAGCAAATCAAAATGGGTTATCATTCCGAGAGCAATCCGGGCGTGAAACGGATTTGCAAAAGCTTTATTTTCACGCTATTTAGACTCTGCAAGCCGCTCTTGGACGTAAGCAAGGGAAGCTATCTTAGCCTTCGTCTGCTCGACGGTCAGAAGCTCCGCGTTGTTGGAGTTGAACTCGGTAAGAGTGTTGCGTTCGGTGTCGCCCTTGCTGAAATACTTGTCGTAGTTGAGGCCGCGCTTATCGCAGGGAATACGGTAGAAGTTGCCCATATCAATCGCATGGGCACATTCCTCATTGGTGAGCAGGGTCTCATACATTTTCTCGCCGTGACGGATGCCGATGACCTTAATATTATCCTTGTTTCCGCCGAACAGTTCGCAGACCGCTTCCGCCTGGGTTTGAATGGTGCAGGCAGGCGCTTTCTGAACGAGAATGTCGCCGGGTTCGCCATGCTCAAACGCGAACAGAACGAGGTCAACTGCTTCGTCAAGTGACATGATGAACCGCGTCATCGTCGGCTCGGTGATTGTGATGGGAGCGCCGGCTCTGATCTGGTCTATCCAAAGCGGAATGACCGAGCCGCGCGAACACATAACGTTGCCATAACGAGTGCAACATATTTTCGTTGTCGAGGTCGTCCGCGCCTTCGCCACGACGACCTTTTCCATCATCGCCTTGGACGTGCCCATGGCGTTGACGGGGTATGCGGCCTTGTCCGTTGAAAGGCAGACGACGTTCTTTACGCCTGCTTCGATAGCAGCAGTCAGTACGTTATCCGTTCCCAAAACATTGGTTTTTACCGCTTCAATCGGAAAGAACTCACAGGACGGCACCTGCTTGAGAGCCGCCGCGTGGAATATGTAGTCAACGCCGTGCATCGCGTTCTTGACCGATGCGAGGTCGCGAACGTCACCGATGTAAAAGCTTATCTTTTCCGCCGCCTCGGGCATCTTCGCCTGGAATTCGTGGCGCATATCGTCCTGCTTCTTCTCGTCACGCGAGAAAACGCGGATCTCGCCGATATCCGTCCTCAAAAAGCGGTTGAGCACCGCATTGCCGAACGATCCGGTACCGCCGGTGATAAGCAGGGTTTTGTTGGTGAATAAAGACATTATTTATCGTCCTCCGATCTGTTTTCCAAACAATACGGATGTCGGGGAGCATCGGTTCCCTTGCGGCTACCCATATCCATGACATAATTGTACATAATAATTATACAGCAAATCAATCGAATTGTCAATAAATTTCATCGTTTCTTTTACTATTTTATCGACAAGCCCGTTCGCCGCGAAGCGATTTGTTTTGACCGGAGTCGAATTACAACGCAAACCCCGACAGCTTTCGTTGTCGGGGGTTGAACGTCGCGTATTCATTCTTTTTCTTTGGCGATAATATCCTCAACTCGGCGCAGGCAGAATTCCAGAAAACTCGTCCACAGCGTGCCGTCGATGAATTTATTCTCGCCGCCGGCTCTGAGTATCTCGCCGAACTCCTCGGTGTTGTTGTTCCAGACGTGGTTGCCGATGAATACGTCAACCTTTTCTTTTCTCAGCCTGTGTATTGAGTTGACATACGCCTCCCGGCAATTCTCGAAGTCGAATTTTCCGCGTTCCATAGTGTTTGCGCCGGCGCCGCCGAACATTCCGACCCGATATTTTTTACCGTTCTCCTCGGTTTCAAAGAAGAAGGAGATCGTTCCCTCGGTATGTCCGGGGGTTTCCATAAACTCTATTTCGGTGTTGCCGAGCCGAAGGGTGTCGCCGTCCTTTATAACGGTGTCGGCTTCAAAATATTTCCGCGCCTTTAGCTTATCCTTGACGCCGATGAGGGTCTTTGCTCCGCAGAGACGGGCAAGCGCAGCGGTTGCCTCGGTATGGTCCTTGTGCCAGTGGGTGTTGACTATGTATTTGATGTTCATGGGATCAAATCCGAGCCTGTGGATGCCGTCGATGACGAGATGCAGGGTACTCATATAGCCGGGATCGATGAGAATGAGACCGTCCCCCGTATCGATAATGTGCGTTGACGCCGGGAAGCAACCGACAAAATACACATTTCCGACGATCTTGAACGGCTCGATTCGGCCTTCCCACAGATTTGCAAAAGTTTTTCTTGTAAACATGATATCACCGCCTGTTAAATTGTGATTTCGTACTATTGGCTCAAAGTATTTCAAAAAAGCCCTTATCCTTAAGCGCGTAGTAGGCGTCGAGCTTGAAGGTTGCGACCCACGCGACCAGCCAGTCATTGAGCCGGCCCTTTTTCCCGCTCGCACTCCAGTTCCAATTACAGTGAAGCACGGCTTCGTTCTCCGCGCCCGGCGCACGGCGGATACCGTGTAGGGTCAGGTCGCCGTCGCTCATATACTGCAAAGTGAAAAGCCACAACAGCTTGCCCTGCTCGAGAAACGCCCGATTGCCCGTTATCTCATGTAGCTTGACCATGTCGGGCGCATAGTAAACGCCCCAAACGTCCAGATGATTGTGCGCGGTGGAGACTGAAGTTCCTCCCGTCGTACGCACGCCGAGCCTTGCGCAGTCGCTGTCCTTCGGGAAGGCAACGTCGTGATAGAAGGTCCAGCTCATGAGATAATACGCCGTCCGTTTTGCCGCGGCAAGATATTGCTCCTCCCCCGTCAGCTCGTACAGCATGAGTGCCGAACGCAGGACGGGTCCGGCGCTTTCCTTGTCGATGCAGTAGGTATCGAGCGCGCCGCCGGCGGCAATGGAATTGGAAAGGTAGGTCTGATAGTAGAAATCAAACGCCGAGACGGCGCGGTTCAGGTAAACCGTGTCGCCGAAATACTTGTAGGCGTAGATAAAGCCGAGCATGAGCATGGCACCGGCACAGCCCTCGGCGGTCAGCACCTCACCCTTGGGGTTGGATATCTGCGGAAATCCGCCGCTCGGGAAATAGCGCAGATAATGCCCGGCGAGCTTACGCGCGGCATCCTCATAGCGAACCGCATTCTCGCCGCAAGCTCGCAGCAGCTCGCAGCAGACCGTCAGCTTGATTAAAAGCCAGCCCTCGTTGCAGCCGTCGATACGCTCCGCATCGTCAAAATCGCGGTCGTATAATACGCTGACGATGCCGCTCTCGTGTTGGCGCAAAAGCCAAGTGTCCAAAAGGCGCTTTCCGATATCCAGATACGACCGCTCGCCGGTCTCCATATACTTGCGGATGTGCATTTCGGCAACGGTAGCGTTCTGACCGCACCAGCCGATCTCATACCTTGTGGTTTGGCGGAAGCGGAAGGTTTTGTTCTCGTCCGGCAAAAAGCCCATGTTGGAAAGCAGACCGAAGGGCTTCTCCTCCAAAAGCGACCGGATGAAGGCAAAGGAATACTCGGCGCAGTCATCTGCCGAGTATCGAGGCTTCGGAACACTCACATAACGGGTATTGGCAAAGTCAAAAACGCCGTCGTAGGCAAAGCGTTCGCCATCGGATTTTGCACGAACGTATGTATAGCAGACGAATGTCTTTTCTTCGCCTGCCTCAAAATGGACGAATTCGATGATCGGCGCTTCGTAATCGAACTTTCGCGCGTACACCGCAGGGTACTCGACATGGGAGAAATACACCCTTTGCACCGTGTGCCCATCCCTCAGGAAAACGGACGCGGACGAGTTCAGCGAAAGTGGGTCGTTACCCGAGAACAATCCCACGCACCGCCCCGGAAGCTCGGCTATTGAACAGCCGGGTAGCGCCGAGCGGTCGGCAGAAACGACCCAAGGCTTACCGTCCGTCTCGTAGCCCTTCGGCTCAAGGCAGGTGCCCCAGGTGTTGCCGTTGTAATTGACGCAGGGGATCATGAAGAAGTCAAACGCCCCTTCGCTCACCTGTTGAAAGACGGGGATGATCTTCGTTGCCGCGCCGGTGTTGCGGTAGACCAGGGTGTGGCGAACCAGCTCGCCGTCCTGTGCCTCGTCGGTGCGGCTGACGGTGAAGGCTCCGCCATCGCCTGACGCGATCTCGTCAAAATTTTCGGTCAAGTACAAGACCTGCCGCTTCCAATCGTTTTGTATCATAAGTCACCTCGTAGTCGTACCGGAATGCTGCCTAAGACAAAGGGCAGTAAAAAGGCCGGGCATTATGAATCATCTTTGTTCAACAACTATTTAAACTTTTTTCGTTGCATTGTCAACAGCATTTCGTTTTGGAAACAGACATGAGTTAGGGACAAATCAAATTATAACACCACCTACCGGGCAAAGCCCGGCAGGCACACAAATATGCCTTCTTAAACGACCGCTGTCCGGTTCCTCCCGTGGACAGAAACATATATACCCCTGCACACATATATACTTAGATCATTTGTGACAGAATTTGAACCGTGTGCGCAAAGCCGTCTTCTGCTGACAAGAGGCCTTGCCATCCCAGCGACATCAATTTTGTGCTATCCAAGCTCGCATTATCCATAGGGTTGAATGCCTTCTCTTCTTGGCCATTAGGTATTTCAAACTTGAGTTTTACGTTCCCTGCTTTCGCTATGTATTCAGCCATTTCTCGAATACTGATAACGGATTTTTCATTAGAGATATTATATGCCTCGCAACTTTTTCCTTTCAACAGCACGTACAATATCGCAGTCGCGCAATCGAGGCAATGACAATACGAACGGATTTGCCGACCATTACTCTTCATGAGCAGATCTTCGCCCCTTGCTGCTTTGTAAGGAAAAACAGATGAAATTTTGCCATCATTTGCATTGGCTGTGGGACCATATATATGCCCGGGGCGCACAATGCTCACCGGGACATCATGCTCAGCTGCAAAACTACAGCAGAGTGTTTCTGCAGCCCTTTTTGCAATTGGATAGCACGACCGAACGTTTAATAAGTCCACATAACCATACTGATCTTCGGCAAACGGAACAGTTGCTTCTTTCTTTCCATAAACCTCACTCGAAGATATAAAAACTACTTTCTTTGCCTTAACTCTCTTGGCATATTCCAATAGATTTTTAATCCCTGTAATGTTGGCCAGCATCGTTTCCACAGGCTCTTGCATATATAGCTTGGGGTCCGCATTTCCGGCACCGTGAATGATATAATCAACCTTTTCATCGAAAGAAAATGGCTGAATTGCATCATATGGAACGAAAATCACTTTTTTATCAAACCGACTTTCAATTTTTCCTTTTGATCGACCGGCTGCATAAACGGTAATATTCAAATCATGAATATCCGACATGTATATCAACAAATCGACGATTGCAGAACAAATCAAACCGCCGGCACCGGTAATCAAAAACGCGGAATCCCTTAATAACTCTATATCCGTGATAATTTTACTTACCGCGCTCAAGTCTTGAATATATAAGTTGTTGGTTAGGATCGTTTGATCACGTGAAAACATTTTTGCTCCTCATTTTTGCCAATTGATTTTCTCAACAGTTAAAAGAGCCTTGAACATCTCTATATCATCCATTGTTGTGATCTTAAAGTTTGTCTCTGCGCCATCAAAAAAATACACAGGCTGTCCCAACTCCACCAGCAATGTGCATGTTGCAACCGAATCTTTAATTCCTTTTTTGTTCGCTTCTTTATGCAATGACACCAACTTGCCGTAATATATACCATGAGGCGTTTGCGTCCTCAACAGCTTATTTCTGTCAAGGCACGAGATAGAGCCATTATCTAAATAAAAAGGAGCTTCTGCCAAAGGTATCGTTGCAATTGCTACGCCCTTTTCTTTTGTGACTCTTATGCATTCAGAAATAATCCTGCTATTTGTGTTGACTCTTATGCCATCTTGAATCAAAACTATATCAGAATCATCCAAATCATCACGCAAACCAAATACTGCATTCTGAATTGACTTCATCCCTGATTCGCCGCCCTCAAATACCCACCTGAGCTTTGAAATATTATATTGTTTTGCATATGCCGTCAGCATATCCTCCCATCCCTTCAAACAGGAGACAGCAATATAATCGATTTCAGGATGATTCTGAAATTTTTCCATTGTATAAATAATCAACGGTTTGTCATTAACGCTCAAAAACTGCTTCGGAACCCCCTGTCCAAAGCGAGATCCTACTCCGCCTGCTGTCAAAATAGCTACATTCATTTTATGTTCTCCTTATTTTAGAATCATGAAGTCAAGTATTACGCCACCATACCAAATTATTATGTGACTTCTGCCGTTGCTCCACGGGTGGCAGTGTCATGTAATCTCCGTACAGATTTCGCAAATACACTTCCGGTTGGTTCATACACATATAAAACTTGCCTTCAAATTCTATCTGCTTTACCGGGAAGAAAGCATCTTTCGTCATTGACTCTCGCATTCCATATCCGGCAGCAATACACCCAACATTATCGCATCTATCAATACTTAAGGCTCTGCAGAATTTGTCCAGCCGTTTCATATAGAAATTAACCGGTAGTAATTGTCGATATATGTTAACCAAACTCCAAGCAATCTTCTCTTTGATACTCTTGCTGTTCTCAACTCGATAATGTGACATATTCGTAAAAACCGCTCGGTTGATCATCTTTTTTGCCTTCTCATATCGAGCTTCTATCTCATCACTATCCGTGGGTTGTCCATCCAAAGGAAAAACATCGATGTAAATACCGGTTTCATAGTCCAATTCATCCGGCTTTTCCACCAGGAGTGTGCGCGTATCCACGATCTTTGTATATGTGTAAAGATAAGGCTTCTTGCGATTGGTTTCTGTATGAATCGAGTTGACCTGACAGGGATGCGGAAAAGATGCCGCAAGGGATTGCAGTTTCTCATAATCCTCTCTGTGCATCAGGACATCGATATCATCGTCCCATGGAATAAACCCCTTGTGTCTGACTGCTCCCAATAGTGTTCCGCCTGCCAAGGAATAGGAAAGACCGTTCTCCCGACAGAAGCTATCAAAGCAATCAAGGATGGCAATTTCTATTCTCTTCATTTCATTCAATTTTATCTGTCTCATGGTTTTCTCCCCTGTATTTTTGTCTTGATCATTTTCCATATATCCAACAGCAACACTCTATTCAGCGCAAGGAATGTTAGCGCTGAAAGAACAAAGGCAATAACATTAATGGTATTTGAGCACACATAATACACGATACTGTTTACAATCCCCAGGGTCAAAGCAGCTAAAATCGCCAGATAACGTATGCTTCCGTTTTCCAAATCCTTCCTAACCACATAATATCTGCTCAAATCTATCATAATATTGGATACCACCGCAGAAAGTACGATAGCCCAAATGCCGATTAATCTAATAAACACAAATACGATCAATACATTAGTAAATGCACCTATTATATTTGTGATCAGCAACTTGGGGGTTTGGTTCTTTGCAGTAATAATGGATGCAAAAAAGCCGGAAAAGGCAGATAAAGCTGTTGCATACAGCAAAAACGGGGCATATATCAAAGCCTCATAATAACTCGGATCGATCATCTCGGGCATAATGATCTTCATGATCGGAATGATCAATGCAACACCGGAAAACAGCACGATTGAGTATTCGTTGAAGGATTCGGTTGCAAACCGTCTGTACTCTTTTGTCCCGTATTCCTTGATCGCCGATTCCTGCCATGCCATGGCAAAGACATTGATAATCAAATTCAGAATTGCCGAAAATTTATTGGCCACAGAGTATACACCGTTAGCCCCCATTCCCAATACAGATGCAATCACAATGGAGTTGATGGACGACTGCATCCACCACACCGCCGTGTTGGGGATCAAAGGTGCAGAAAACCGAACCATCTTTCCCATGACATTCTTATCAAATGCTTTGAAGGATAAATAGTGATGAGACTTAGAGGTTACAAGCAACAGGACAACACAAATCAATGTGGATATGATATTTGCTAAAAAGAGTCCGGCTACGCCCATTTTCCAGAATATGACAAACACTACCTGGCCGAAGATATAGATAATCGCCTTCACCAAATTGGAAAGTACATAGTATTTTCCCTTTCCAAGGGCTCTGCTGACTTTCTGGTAATATGCAAACAGATTGGTTGATATAATATATGTTGCTACCAGACCGGGATACCGGATTCCAAGCACACCGGAGAGTGCCACCACACCCACGCAAACCAAAGTCGCACCACCGAACACGACAACCGTGCCAACCGTATAGTATTGCGTCTTTTCTTTTTCGTTCTCGGTCTTAATCATGAACCGGAAAACCGCATCGGAAATCTGGAGTGTCAAAATCGGTGTTATCAAATGGTCAATGGTAACCACCAGATTAAAATATCCATAACCCTCTGATGGAATATTGCCTGTGATAAACTTCAGGAGGAGCAGGCTGATCAATTGAGTCAGCACGTTTCCAACAAAATATACGGCAGTTCCTTCCATCAAAGATTGTTTCTTTTGAATCAGATCGCTCATAAATAGCAAAATGTTCCTTTCGGGAATAATACTTCAGACTTTGGCGTCATGCGATGGTATTATACATTGCCATGTCCAAGTGGTCTTGCGTGAAGGTACATACAACAAGAATATCACATTCTCAGATAATACGTCGGCATCACCGGAGTATTCAATCGTTTATTGCTCTCATCAAATATGTTTTACCGTAGATACCGCTGATCTCTTCTTTGGCTGTTTGAATGCTCCAATCAGAAGCGTCGCATAAAAAGCAGTTATTGACGCTTTTGGTTTTCGATATAGATCTTTTTACTTTTATGATTCGTATCAATAAAGCTATCCTTTGCAAAACATTCAGATAGAGTTTCAAGTCGTTGTTCAGAGCCTTAACATCCAGCTCAACCAATTTTTCAAAGACATTTCTATCAAAATAAGGTCTGTCAATAAAGCCCTTTTTGTTGATAAGCGGTCGGCATCCCGCCAAAGGAGCCGTTACTTTGATATTGGGAAAAAATGTCTTTGCGTTATCGTTGTCAAAAGCAACGACTCTGCAATCATCACCGATTTCTACGTTATAATTATTGGGCCCATGGTCGGGTTGATATGAAATCAAATCCAACAGATTCAAGTTAACCAGCTCCCGTTGCAAACCACCGCTGCATGATACTACGGTATCCTTCATTCTCGTCCCCGGAGCGGCTTGGCTTAACAGTCCGAATTGAGTCTTTCCATCCTCATATTCGATCAAGCACCACACGGAAGCCGTAATCATATGTCCGAGGTCAAGAGCTTTGGCAACAATCTCAGATGAAATGGCTCTTACAGAGTAGAAAAACGAATAGTTATTTCCCTTTGCGATTTTCAGCGTACGGTAATTCTTTGCAACCGCACGCATACACCACAAAAAATATACGGCTATATCCGAAAGTTCTTTTTCGATATGATAAAGTCCAAAGCCTTCAAAAAATGCTCTGTCCAAGCTGATCTTGTTATCCCAAATAGAAAAACCGCTTTTATTCGCATGGATATCAGTTTGGGATAAGCAGGAGATAAATTTGTTACTTTGCATGTTCTCGGACATATAGTATCTGAAAGCCTCAATCTCCTCATCGGAAAACTCAATTCTAATCGGGTACTCTTGCTTGAAATGTTTCTCGTTGATCCCAAGCTGTGTTAAACTGTTGAAAAAATCAGTTACCGCCAAAGTAAAATACTCTTTTTTTGATAATATCTTTGGGCATTCTCTAAAATAATACAGCGCGCCATCATAAAAAAACGATGCAATCTTGTTGGTTGAAAGATTAAAATAGGAGACATCTTTTTTTAGAATCTTTATTCTAACAATATCCAGCTTTTCCTCGTCAATTCTCTTGTGGGTAAGCATATACGGAATAGTTCTAATATACTCTATCATAGACTCTCCTTTAATGGTGAAACCGTTCATCCGTTGAGAAGCGGAAAATCAAAGCTTTCTTCTTTGAACCAATTGTTTTTTATAATCGGCGCCCTGCTGCATGGACCGTCTCGGAACAAATCGCAACATCCGTGTTTTTCTATTTCCTCAGACAGCTTGATAAATCTGTCGGCTGCGACCTCGGCATTCCACAGCTCTGCAATTGTTTTATATGCCATCTCGGAAATCCGTTCTCGCTCCTCACGATGGTCAAGTAATGCTTTAACCTTTTTATATAAATCGTCTGCATCTCCGTTTTGATATACAAGCCCGTTTTCACCGTGCTTTAGCAAGTAAGGAACCGATCCGATCGCGTGACTCGCCACAACAGCACAGCCGCTATTCATTGATTCATTGAGCACAGCTCCCCAACCCTCATTAAAATCACTGGTGAACATGAAAATCTGCGCTTTTTCCATATGCTCACGCACCTGAGCGGGTGTCAAAGAATCAATTAAGCTAATACTACCCTCTAAGTCATTTTCTGAAATTGCAGTGATAACCTTCTGTTTTAGGGCACCTGTACCAATCATTTCCAAATGAAACTGATATCCTTCTGCCTTTAGTCTTTTTGATACCTCAATTGCAAGCTCCGGATGCTTCCAATCAATCAATCTACCGCACCAGAGAATCTTTTTATCCGTCTTATTGCAAATCAATTGCTTGATATCGTAGTGCTTTGTCTCCGGGAAATATCCCCACTTATAGCTTTTGCCAATAAAGACTCCGTGCATATTGAAATCAGCGCTTGCAAATCCACTTGCGGCAAGCAAATACAAATCTTTATATTTTCCGTAATTATTCCAATATGTAAATAATCGCGGCAGCCATTTGAAATAATTGTATCCATGTTTGAAAATCCGTTCGGAATATTTAAAGACCGGTTTTCCTTTTTTCAGCCGGTTCTGCACAAGCGACATAGGGGCATTTCCAAGTATGACCGAATCACACTCCGCAACTTCAAAGGGCAGAGTGCTGTCACCGCCCGGGCAGTATACCTCAAACGGCACCCCTTCGTAAGCGTGCCATCCCATGCGGACACGTTCCTCCGAGATGGGTTCGGTGGAGACAAATGCAAAATCATCCCCATACATCCGATACCACGCTTCGCAGGTTGGCTTTTGGTGGTGAGAATAGTAATTGGAGAAAAAAACCAATTTCATAACTGAGTCCTTCCCATGCTGCAATACAACGCAATGTATTCCTTCATTCTCTCGTTTTTATCAAAAGCCTTGGCGCGACGCAGGCAATCTTTCTGCGTATATGGATGCTTTGTACAGACGCGGATGATCTCTTGCTCCATAGAATCCACATCATTAATGTCCACCACACTGCCGCAGGTTTTGTCAATACACTCTGGACTACCGCCTGTGCGGAAGGTCACTACCGGCGTGCCGCAGGCAAGGGCTTCAATATTTACTAAACCGAGTACTTCTTCACGCGTTGGATTAATAAAAACATCAGTAGCAGAGTAAATGCTTGCTAATTCTTCTTGATTATTTGTTCTATGTATAGAAATAATATTTTCCGGCAACTGCTTGTCGGTTGCTTCATCGGTGCCAACAAGCACGATTTGGTAATCGGACGGCAAGCGCTCAGCGAGCGCGATCACGACATCCAATCCCTTCTCGTAACTCCAGCCAAACGAAACCGCCAAAACGATTTTCTTATTCTCCAAGCTGTACCGCGCACGAAAATCCGATGCCGTGGGCGAAAAAACGGACAGATCAATGCCGTTGTGGATCACCTTGATGGGATATTGCCCAAGGAAGGACTGCCGGGCTAAGTCAGCCAGCCACGCCGACGGGGTAACAACGGTCATTTGCGGCACCCCGGAAAACCATCTTTTTTTGTACTTCCAAATTGTGCGCGATAGGTCAATGGGGGCAGAGGAATATTTGTGCCGCTGGCGGCAATGCCCGCAACCGCTCTTCCACTTGTCGCACCCTGCAAAAGAGAAGTGGGGGCAGATTGCCGTAAACGCCCAGCAATCGTGCAGGGTGAACACCACGGGGATCTGTTCTTCCTTGATATACTTCATCAAAACGCCAATGTGCACATAACTGCCGTGCAGGTTATGCAAGTGGATAAGATCAGGTCCGTATTTTTTTATTTTTCGAATAAACTTTTTAGTTTTAAAATAGGAAAAACACCCTTTGAGCATGGTCATACGCGCCAAAAAGCCATGCAAGCGCCCATTCAGCCTCCCACTGATTTCCAACGTATCCTCAAAGGGACGCCTTCCGTTGTCCCGGTGTCCTACCAAGCACTCCATACCGTTCGCTATGCATAGATCGTGAATCTGCTTGGCTATCTTTCCTGTGCTTCCCACACCATAGACGGTGTTAATTTGCAGTACTTTCATTGATTACTCCGTTACTGTGTATCGCTCGAAAACATGACGCATTCATGGCATCCATAATGCCGTTAATCAGGGCGTAGCAGGCAAAAAGCCATTGCATACCGGGCAAAATGGGTTCGACATAGAAAACCAACCAAACCGCACAGTTGACACACAGAAACGCCAGTTTGGTTTCCTTTGTATAATCGGTACGTACCATCAAGCGATACAATGCCTTCACACCCAACGCAATGATCCCCAAGAGCATTATAAGTCCGAGAAAGCCGTATTCGTCATAACCGTCCAACAGCAGGTCATGGGCGTAGCCGTATTTACTTCTCATATGAACACCGCCGAAGGGGTATTTAAGCATATCCCGGAGATAGTGTAGCTTGGCAATCGTTCGGCCCGAATTGTCCGATAGCGATTCCGCAGTCTTGAAGCGCTTAAGCAGATTGGACTCAAGCACAGCGTCCCGAACACCGCCGACATTGGCAGTAAATATAATCACCACAATCAATATAATCACGGCAATACCCGTGAACAATCGGATGCGTTGGGTTAAATTGTGGGTAGCTTTGGACGAATATCCAAGAGCCAACACGAAAAGAATACCTAAAATGGCGAACATAGCACGTCCGGCCAAAATGAAATTGTAGGTCAGCGCGCCCACAATACAAGCAATTCCGATATAACGGTGAGTTCTCTTCTTAGGGAGGAACGCCATAGCTACTGAAAAGCCCAACATTAAGCAAGCAAGCGTAGCCTGACCGGTAGCTGCCATGGTAGTTCCTGACCAAATGTCTTTGGTGTTACGGGAAATATCCCCACCCACATTCAGAAGAAAATTCAAAATATAATGGGTGAAGGAGCCGGCGCAAATAGCGGCCAACGCGGCAAAACTTGTTTTCTCCGCGCGGTCCGTGTTGCACCGAACCGCTTTGTCCCCGGATCGCGATATTACCAAAGCAATGTTATTTCCCACAATGTACAAAAGTGCAGGAGCCAAGCAACGAAGCATTGACTTGATGCCCTCATCAAAATTGTAGACAGCCATTAATAGCGCCAACCCCAAATAGATAAAAGAGATAGCATTTACGATTATTCTCCTTTGAATCAGGCACAGAGCAAAAAAGGCGGCAAACGCAAAGTAAAAAAACTTGGCATAGAAATTCATAGATGCAAAAAACAGCAGACCGAAAATCAATACGCTTTTAAGCTTATTTTGTTCAATGCGTAGTGCCATGATGTACCTCCTTCAAAAAATCTAATATCCGTGACGCTTGTCGACGAGCGTTCTTCTCTTCCACAATGAATTGACGCGCAGCCGAACCGAAAGCTGCTCGCTCTTCCGGCGATTGTGCCAGAATGCGCGTCATTTCTGCTCGCAATGTTTCCACTCGGTTGTCGTCAACCATGAACACATACGTCTCATACTCATCCGGAATGCCCTTGAGCCTTGTGGTCAGAAGCGGCGTGCCGGACAGCATATATTCAATGGTCTTGGACGGAAAACTGTATTGGGTAAAAGCTTCATCCGGGTCCCGAGGATTAACCAACAAAGTCGCTTTACGTTCGTATTGCAGGATCTTATCTCGCGGCAAACTACCATAATAAATGATCCGAGGATCACGGGCAGCATGTTCTTCTATCAGCGGAACCGCCGTGCCCGTGCCAAACAACCACATTTGCAAGTCCGGATCATCGATCTGTTCAAACGCCTCCACCAGATTCATAATGCCGTATTTCTCAAATAGCATTCCTGCGTACATAACGGCTCGTGGGTATGCTTTGATCGCGGATGCCGTGATGTCGTCAATATGGGCGATGCCCTCCATCACAATGTACGGCTTATCGGGGGCTACAACATCGTGCATGGCATCGGTTAAATAAACATACCCCGTGTACTCACCCTGCCGCTTGAGCGCAGACTTGAGGTACATCTGCTTGAGCTTGGTGATGGGGGATTTGGCGTTTTCGTTTATATACATATCCTGTAACAAGTCGGGAATAATCGCCACTGTCTTGACTCCGTATTTTTGGGAGTATTTCAAAATATCCTTAGCCAAAAATGGAGGTATAGAATAGGTAAAGATCAATCCGTCGTTCTTGTGATCCTTGAGCCAGCGGTGCAAGATCCTTTTTGCGTCTTGCCGACGGGATATCTGCTTTAGCACGGGGATATTGACGGTGTGAAGCCAACGGCAGGTATAACCGCAAGCCAGCGTTTCGATATTCTTGCCGAAGCAAAAAAGCTTAGACTTGGGATATGTGGGGATCATGGGAAAGGAATGAATCTCCACCTCAGCCCCGTTTTGCTTAAAACCTTCCAGGAGAGCACTTTCAAAAACGACTGTCGCTACAGTCGGCTTTTGAGTGCATTCTTCTAATATTTTGTTATAGTGATTCAGGTCACATACCGTGCCGAAATACAAAATATTCATAAATCCATCACACCTCCTTGCCGTTAAGATATTACTTCAATTAACTGTTGTTCTCATAGTTTTTGGATAACAGTTTTAATACAGCATCCTTCAATTCTTCTAAGTTTTGTTCTACAACTATTCCGCCATATTCGTTAGCAATTTCTTCGCAAGCTGTGTCTTTATATACAATGACTTGGGTACCGCATGCCAACGCTTCGATAGTTGTCATACCGAAGGTTTCTTCCTTACTGGTATTCACAAAAACATCAGCTGCTGTATATATTTCCGCAAGTTCTCCAGTAGAATTCGTCCTTTGAATACCGATTATTTGATTGGGTAATTGTTTAATCTGTTTTTTGCTCAAACCAACCAAGACAATTCTGCAACTATCATCAAGCATTGCTGATAGTTTTATAAAATCATCAAGTCCTTTTCTTTTTCCCCAAACGCTCGCTACACCTAAAATGACATGTTTGTTTACCAAATTGTGCTTTTCCCTAAAGCAACCGGGAGTCGGCTTAAAAACATCTCTATCGATTTCATTATGTACAACTTTGATCGGATATTCCTTCAGAAAGCTCTTCTTCACTAAGTCAGCCAACCATTTGGAAGGAGTGATGATCGTCATATTATCAACACCTGTAAAAGCCTTCATTTTCATTTGATAATTAGTTGCGCTGTTATCTTTAAGATAGCTCTTAGGATACTCAGTTTTTTGAGGACAATCGCCACATTGATGTTTCCATTTATTGCACCGTGCTACTGAAAAATGTGTACAGTGACCTGTAAAAGCCCAACAATCATGCAGTGTCCAATTAACCTGCATTTGCGGCCTGCTTTTGATCCAGTTAAATAATAAATCTATGTTAATATAATACCCGTGCAGGTTGTGAAGCCAAAGCACATCGGGATCATAGTTATTTGCCCATTTAATAAATTTCTTGGTTTCTTTTCTTGCATTAAATGCTTCATTGTCTAAAACGCGTGCCTTTAATGCGTTCTTCTTTACCTGTAATTCAGTTCCTATTCTATATGAAATCAAGTTGTATTTATCCGGAGCCGCCGCTCTACCGTACGATATTTTGCATATATGCCCCTCTGACATATATTGCTCGGCCAAACCCACAACGATCCGACCTGTGCTACCAATACCGCACACAGAGTTAATAAATAAGATTTTCATACAATCCTCTCATAAGGGGGTGTGACTACACCATAATTGTATAGTCACACCCAAAAGCAAATTACTAAATAATTATCTTACCGCGTAAGCTAAATTATTTGTTCTTGCATAGTCTTCAGCATAACTGCCTTCTGCAACATTCAATACAACATTGCTACACTTTCTGAATGCCAAAGCATGAATGAATGTAACGCCCTGAGGTACGTATATATTCTCAAGAGCGAAGCAATCGCTGAATGCATGAGAACCGATATAGGTAACAGAATCCGGAAGGACAATGCTTTCAACCTTCGGCACGTTCATGAACGAAAGTACGCCAACTCTTGTCAGAACGCTACCCTCTTCGAATGCGATCTCCGTCACATTCTGGAAGGAATATGCAAACGCATAGTTTCCGATAGAAGTGATGTCCTTACCGATGGTGATCTTCGTGATGCGATTAGCATATGCGCGCCAAGGCTGTTCGGTATGTGATGCATAGTTGAACATTGCACCGCTACCGCTGATGACAAGCTCATTGTTTTCATAAATATTCCAGAAAACGTTTTCTCCGCAGGTTCCGCTTGCTATCGGAATATATACAAAGTCGCGTGTTGTGTAGTTCAGACCGTTGGTAATTGCGTAGTTTTCTGCATAAGTGCCTTCTGCAACATTCAATACAACATTGCTACACTTTCTGAATGCCAAAGCATGAATGAATGTAACGCCCTGAGGTACGTATATATTCTCAAGAGCGAAGCAATCGCTGAATGCATGAGAACCGATATAGGTAACAGAATCCGGAAGGACAATGCTTTCAACCTTCGGCACGTTCATGAACGAAAGTACGCCAACTCTTGTCAGAACGCTACCCTCTTCGAATGCGATTTCGGTAACATTCTGATAGTAGTATGCAAATGCATTGTTACCTATGGCAGTAACATACTTGCCTATGGTAATTGTCTTAATGTTGTTTGCATACTTAAACCAAGGTGTATCTCTATAGCTACTGAAATCGGTCATGGAACCGTTGCCGATAATCTTAAGTTCTCCGTTGGAATAGAACTCCCAGATTATTGTGTCATTGCATACTCCTCTATCAACCAAAGTAACGATTCCTTCGCGAGTTACATACTTAATGTTGTTATTCTTTGCATATTCCTCTGCAATAGAGCCTGCCACAACATTCAGTATCAAATCAGGATTAGCGTTATAGAAGATGTTCGCACCCAAATTGACAACAGAATCTGGAATAAATACCGTCTCCAACTTTATGGCATGACGGAACGCCGTATGTTTGATTGTATGTAACTTGCTACCAAATTCCACATTTACATACTTAAGCTCTCCACACTCATAGAACGCATATTCTTCAATCACTTCAAGGCTTGCAGGAAGAGTAATTCCTCCAAGACGCCAGTTGTGACCAAATGCCCCCCAACCAATGCTCTTCAAATTGGAACCTTCCTCAAAACTTACGCTCTTGAGGAACGGGTTGTGGTAGAATCCGAATCTGCCGATATGTGTGATACCATTGCCGATCACCAACGAAGTAAAGATCTGGGGATCGTTTTTGATAACCCATGCGGGATAGATGCCGTTGGCGGTATAATCCCTCATAGCGCCTTCGCCGCCGACCTTCAAGGTGCCGTCAGACAGGAGGACATAGTTCAGATTGGTACCGGAGAAGCCTGCGTCAACGACATTTGAATCGGTTGCGGAAATGAATGCGCCCTTCTCGTTGAAGGTACAGGTGTAGCCCCAGATTTCAACCTCGCCGCTGATGGCATAGCCGTCCTCGTCGAAAAAGTAAGTAGTGGGGTAAACATTGACTTCGCCTGTCATTTTCAGACCTGCGGTGAAGTACATATACTTGCCGACAGCTTCGTCGTAGTAGAAACCGTCGATCTTTGCCTTGCTGGGGCAAATGCCGTCATCGCCGAAGTCGTAGTAGTAGCCGTCGATCTCCTGCAGACCTGTCAACTTTACGCCGTCGACGTAGTAGGAATCGTCCATCCAGCCGTCAGCTACGACAATGCCGTCAACATAGGTCTTGCCATCGGTATGTACGCCGTTGAACAGCTCTCCGCAGTCGGTGCACTGAAGAACGCCGTTAACAAAGTCATAGGTATGTCCCGTCGCGGGAACGGTGGTACCCCAATCAACTACGGAGTTGCAAACCTCGCAGAAGGTGCGGCCGGTGTAGCCGTCCGCGGTGCAGGTTGCAGGCGCATCGGACATTGCGGTTTCGGTATGGATATGGCCGCCGTTCCAACTGTTGTAGTAAGCTTTGCCTTCTTCCGTAGCGGTCATATTGGCATAGTTGGCCCACATTTCCGTCCAGATGAACACACCCTCGCCGGTGAAGACGTCGGTCGTGCCGTCAGTATAGGTAACAAGGCCCTGATCTACTTCCATATCAATGGCGATCGGCCAGAATTCCTTGCCGGCATAGAACTGTGCCAAAGTCCATTCTTTATCGGACAAAGGATTTCTCTTATTGCTATTCTCCAGGAACCAAGCACGGACGGGGATGGACACCAACACGGCCTCGCCGGTCTGAGCGTCCTTTCCGGTGCGAGTAATGGTAACGGTAGCGATGTTTTCGTCCTTCTGCAACGAATAGGATGCTGTGAAGCCTGCAGCGACGATCATGTGATCGAGTTGCCAATCGCTCATGTTGTCCAGATCCAAAGTTACGACTACGGACTGAACGTTTGCAATATCGGCAGCAACAACGTCAATGAGCTGAATGGAGCCGAGCAGGATTCTGTCAGCGGTCAGGTCGTGTGCGACCACCTTGACGGGCTGTTGCTTATCGCTCTCAACGGTGAAGGTGCGAATGATGCTTGCACAGTTGCCCTGCTTGTCGCAAACGGACAGCTTGACAGTGTGCGTACCGGCCGTGAAGGTGACGCTGGTGTTAATGCTGATTTTACCGTTGGAATAGGTTGCGGGAACCTCATTGCCGTCCACATAAGCCTTTGCTGTGGAAGCGTCGATTCCGGTATAGTTGGTCTTGTTCGTATTTTCGGCCACGCTTGCCGCAAAATCAATGATGCCGGAACCGATGGTTGCTCCGTTGTTCAGCACAGCGGCATCGGACATAACGGGAGTAGCGTATGTCACGTCGCCGAAGACGGGAGCCTCGCGGTCGTCAACCACGCTGGAGTAATCGAAGGTAATATCATCGATGTAGACCGTGAAATCGCCGTTGACATTATTCTGGTTCTTGAAATAATAGTCAAAAGATGCGCCGTCACGGTCGGATATGTAGAACTGGAAGCAGTAATAGCCGCTTCTCAGCGCCGCTCCGGCATATGCGCCGGTATCAATGGAAACATAATGCCAGCCGGACTCGTTGAAGGAGTAGACAACGCCGGTGGTACCATTCTTGCCGTCGTAATCCTGGCCTGTAATGGTGGAGGAAGCGTATGTTATTTCTCCTGAGTCGCTAACCTCGGAAATGGGATAGATCACCCATCTTCCCCAAAGGCCTACATACTCGTCCGGGATGTACATCCACATGCCAAGACGCTGTGCGCCCACACCGTTATAATCCTGCTTGTTCTGATAAAGCGCGATCATCTGATAGCCGGATTCCAGCGAATTGGAGTAGTCAATGTTCAGCGCCAGAGCATAGTTGCCGCCGTGGACCTTTCCGTTCTCAGCCGTAACCACGGACACATTGCTGTTCGGCAAATAATAGTTGTAGTTGGTGTAAGACAAACCAAAGCCGTTGTCGGTTCCGTCCTCAAAGTCTACGATGACCTCGGAGCCTTTACCCAGAACGATCTGCGCAGTTGCGGAAACTGCGGAATTTGCAACCAAAGCTGCCGTTACGGAGCTTTCGATCACTTCAACGCCCTCTTCGGCTGCCGTGAAGTTCAGACCGTCCAGCGTACCGATTTGCTCAAATTCCAAAGTAAGAACAAAATCGCTCACTTTGGTGGTTACCTCATTGAGGCCGTATTTAGCTGTCAACTCAATCTGTGCGGTTTTTCCATAGGGTACCGTGATCGTCGCGTTGTTGAATGTGATTGCGTCCGGGATCACCACATGGATGGTGGTTTCGCCAACAACGTTGCCCTCGTAGACCATCTGCACCACAGCGTCGCCGGTGGTACCGTTGGAGGTAAACACGCCGTTTTCTACGGTTCCCAGAGCGCTGTCTGCCAGATGCCAGCTCACATCCTCGGGAATCACGGCAGACGTGCCTGCCGGGCTGACACCGATAGCAGAGACGTTAACCGTGGAGCCGGGAGTGACATAATCACTTTCCGCAGTCAGAACTGCAGTAGCGAACACGTCGGAAGGTGCTGCGGTGGATGCAATGATAATACCTGCGGAGATAGAACGCTCCGAGCCGTCGCTGGGGCGGTTAATGACTTCCACGGAATCAGAACCGGCCTGACGGGCTGCATAAGTTGCAGATCCGCCGCCGTCCAGGTTGATAGCGGCAACACAGCCCTGCTCCAGCATGATCTGTGCAAGCTCGTGCATGGTACCGCCGCAGGAGAAAGGCTCCTGACGGCCGTCAAGCATCATGGTGACGACCTTACCGTCGGCTGTAATACCAATGCAAGTACGGCTGTGACGGTCGGTATTGTAAGATCCGGTTGCATTGGCAGTTACATCCTCACCGTCACGGACAAGCCACTGAGAGCCGGCAATAGCCTGCCAGATGGTGCTCTCGCCGTTTTCGTCCACATAGTTGCCAATGTTATTGGCATAGTCAATGACAACCGTCTTGCCATCCTTCAAAACAGCAAAGAAGTTGTCATAGTTGCTTGTGCCGAAAGATACACCGTCAATGTATGTAATACCCATGGGCTGACCGGTGGTCATGTTGTAGAACGAACCGTTTACACCGGCGACTGCTGTATAGTATTCGCTGATGAACAGCTCGTCCTCGGGATTGCTGTACTTCCGGGTTGCATAAGCCATTTGATTGGTCAGCTTTTCCATACCCAGAACTCCACCCTCATGCTGTTTATAGTACGAAGTCTGTACCACAACATCATCTCGGGCGATGTCCGCAGTGGCTACATAGTAAACCATCTGCTTGCCGTCTTTCGCATAGGCATAGTTGATGGACTGTTCTATGCCGGGTGCAAGGGTAGACTCAGTGTGCTTGAACACGTCGTGAGTCTCTGACTGGAAACTCTCTGTTGCAAATGCGACAACAGGCGTGATGCCTAAAAGCATGGACAAACAAAGAATTACAGCCAGTGTTCTTGAAATTCTTTTGGTTTTCATAGAAAATCCTCCTTTTTATTTCATATCGCTAATGCGATTATGGCAATAGGAAAATAATATATTACTTTTTACTCTTGAGTATAGTATGCATAAGAGTAATAAGTTCCTCAACGAGGCTATCTTTGTTAAAGTTTTCGATATAATACAATCGGCAATTCCTGCGGATTTTTGCCAACTCGTCATTAGAAAATGCAGACATCTTCCGAACGGCTTCACATAAAGTATTTACATCATAACAAGATACCAAGCCGCAATTATTACCTTGAATAATTTCTGCACTTTCTCCTCCCGCCACAGCCAACACAGGGGTTCCACACATCAAATAAGTCTGCAATTTCGCCGGAATCGTCATATTAAACAGCGGATTGTCTTGGAATGACAAGTATGCAGCATCTGCAAAAAAAACATAACGATTAGAGACTTGCTCTGACATTTGTCCCAAAAACAGAACCTTATCTGCAATACCCAAAGAATTTACTCTTTCCTGCAATCGCAATTTCGCTCTTCCATCTCCGACAATATACCATCTAATGTTTTGATTTTTTAACTCTTCAGCGACATCAACCAGCAAATCAAGACCTTGAGCATCGCCAATATTTCCCGCAAATACGATATTAAAAGTATCTTCACTATATTCAATTGGTTTTTCACATCCACTAAAATCGAAATCATTGCAAAACTGCGGCCAATAAACGAGTTTATCTTGATCAATGCCTCGCGTAGCGATATTCTTCACAAATCCCCTTGATGAGCAAAGAATTCTGTCACTGTTGTTATATATATAATCTACAATTTTATTGATCACCCAAATAATCGGCTTAAATCGAATACCGAGCACAACCTCAACATTTTCGGGCCATAGATCTTGTACATTAAAGAAAATCGGAGTTCCAAATTTCCTTTTATATGTAACTGCGGGCAAACCAACTGTTACAGGAGAAACTTCAAACACGTATATAACATCGAATTTATCAGAACAATTCTTTACCCATCGATTACCAAACAGTACGTAATCAAGGCAGTTGCGTAACATTCCAAACAAATTATGTCCTCTCGCATGAACAGGTAATCGAACAATTCGTATCCCATCCCATTCTGTTTCGTAAGGAATGTTAAAACCATAGCCCTCATATATCTTCCCTTGGGGATACTGAGGGTATCCAGTAACAACTGTTACATCGTGACCGCGCGCTTTCAATTCTTTGCAAAGAATATTCACGCGGAAGCGCTCCGGATAAAAATACTGCGTAAAAACTAAGATTCTCATTTTAATTTTCCGTGAGAATAATTGAGGATTCCAAGTCAGTGACTTGATAATTGTATTTATAAACACTCATTTTCGCATCGTAGCTCAAATTTCCGAATGCTTTGTTGACAAGCGCTGTGAAATGGCTCAAAATCTTGAGCATCCAAGTAAATCCCTTAATCAAACACACCTTTTTGCCATGCGCTTGCGCAATCATTTTGACAATCTCGGATGTGTTGGAATATTCTGCATTTTGAGGGAAGAAGATACCATGTTCGTTATTTTCGACCATCAGACGAACAAACTCAACTAAATTGTCTATATATAGCATAGAGCGTTCGTTTTTTACGTACGGGAACAATGGCAATATCAACGCGATCTTTGCAAGTATCGGATAGTTTCCCTTACTTCCCTTTCCGTAAACCATCGGGGGACGCAAAACAACCACATTGAAGTTATTATCCTGTAAAGGCAAAATACCGTTTTCCGCCTGTACCTTGCTATCACCGTAAAAGTTAGCTGGAGAAACCGGGGTATCCCGAGTAATCACTTTACTTTTACCAATAGGTGCGCTACCTCCATATACAATGGCGCTACTCATAAAAATGAACTGTTTTACTCCGTCAGCTTTTGCCTTTTTTGCGGTTTCTATAGCCAAATAGGTGTTGATTTTATAGTATAACGCTTTGCGCTCTTCGCTTACTTTACCAGTATCGGAGTGTGCAAGTCCTGCTACATGATAAATCGTATCGTAGCCGGAAAAGCTCATATTTCTCCACGAACCGTCCATCATATCAACTGTATCAACACTAAAATCGTCCGGATAGTTTTCCTTTATGTACTTATCAAATGAAGTACCGATATAACTGTTAGCACCTGTTATCAGTATTTTTTTCATTTGCTGACAACCTCAGTTTCCTTCTCTGCTTCTTTTTTTCTCATCCGTGCCGTCTTATGCGACACCATCGCTTCTCGGGACTGCCGTTATCGCACCGAAAAAGCACTTGCAATCAAATCCGAAGCTCATTTCCTCAACATATTCACCGTCAGGCTTTGATTTCACCGGAAGCTCAGGCTCATCTCTGCCGTTGATTCGTCCCCAACCGGTAAGTCCGGGGACGTATCGTTCGCACCGTACTTATCACGCTCGACGAACGGCAATTAAAATAAAACCAACGCCCGAAGGGACCGTATCTGTTACTCTCCAAAAGCCCCGTGTACATGTTCGTATGCTCCGTCTTGCCGCATATCACTCATGCGACGGGAGAATTATTGCGGCAATATACAAACGATTATTTCATTAAATATAGTCTATATTATTATAATATAAAATGCTGATTTTGTCAAGTAGCAAACAGCCTTTAATCCGATTCATATGCAAGAAACGTCATAAATCGTCCGACGGCCGGTGGCATAGGGTACGGCATACAAGGCAGAAAGCGTTTTGAAGATCCGAGAGATCGACAAAACGCTTTCTGTTGATGTTTTTTCAAATTGTCTGCTTTACTTTTCAGATGAGCTTTGGTTTTCCTGCGTGTTCGCGCCCCTATTGAGGCTTGAACCGGCAATGCCGATTTGCACCGATTTGTCGGCATTTGGCTCTTTTTCGGTATTCTGCCCCACCACGACCGCCTTATGGCCAATAATATGCTCGCGCACAAGGCCGATACATACCGAAACGATTTGCAGTACATTTGCCGCGGCAGCGGAAATATTTCCCGTGTACGCGGCGTATGCAAGCCAAAGCGATTGAGTAGCAAAGGCGATGTATGCCGTGCGTTTCGGATCGCTCTGGTAAAGCGCATAAACCATGAGCATGCTCCCAACGGTGGGAAGAAGCGTTATCGGAGCAAAGCTATGCCGCCCAAGGTATTCCAGGATTGGGGAAAGTAACGTCAGGCAACAAAATACGGGGAGCCATAAAATATGAGAAGCAAATTTTTTTCGCCCGCGATAGTAAAAAACAGTTTCTCTGACCATGGCGACAAGATTCAGTACGGCGCCGGTATATGCCCCAAGGCAAACCATGTTGCCAAACCAAAGCAGATCCGAAAGGAACTTGAATTTTAAGATCTTCTCTCGCCGGAGCATGGAAAAAATCAATATGTTTTCGGCGACGGCAATGAAGCCTATGATCTCACCGATTATTTTCGCTATCATGCTTTTATGACTGTATATTCACCCGGGGCGATCACGGTATCACCGTACGTTTCGGGCTTGTCGCCGAAATTGCCGACGACGCTCATGCCGTCCTCGTACACGGCAACCTCAATACCGGAATCCAGCACGCGGTAATCAGACATATATACAAGCTGGTGCGCGTCAAGGCCGACGCTTTGGTATTCGCCGAGCGCCTCCTTTACGATTGAAACCGCATAGCGCAGGTCCTCGTCGGTAGTAGTAACAAGGTCGGCGTCACCCATCCAGTTGATCGCGCCACCCGTGCGGAATTTTGAGTGGAAATAGAGGGACGGTCTGCCACCGCGCATGATTGCAATCAGTCTGTCGCGCTTTTGCTTGATGGGATAATTTATCGTCGGACTGATTGGATTGTAAAGCACGATTCCGTGATAGGTCAGCTCGAAGAACGGCAAAATCCGGTCGGCTACCGGAATTCGGGACTTGCTGAAGCCGTCGCCGAACGACACGTAAAGCCCGTAGTCAAGCTCTCCGAGTGAAAAATCCATGGTTCCCTCGGACGAGAACGCGCCCATCAATTCACGGCTCTCGTGCATGATCTTTTGCACGGTTCTGATGCCGACCGCCGTCGGGCAGGGATGCTCCGGGCTATGGCAATCATCGGGCACTACAATGGAAATGACGTCGGTAAAATGAATGCCGTTTGGTTTCAGGTCGGCAACATGGGGCAGGTCGCGGCGGTTGTTTTTGAGCTGCATATGCGGGCATACGCGGTAAGCGAGACCGCCGCTGTAATGCCCCTCCTGGTGGTACTGACCGTCGGCTCTTACGGAAATATCGCTCCAGGTAAAATTGTTTGAAATTTCAACCGCATCGATCAGATTGGTATGCAGAGAAATGCGATACCCCTTTTTCTTTACGTATTCGATCGTACGTTCAAGCTCCTCGTCGCCGCCGAGCCGAGGATCCGCCGGGAACAGCTGGGGGAATCTTCCGTCGTGACCGCCGATGTTCCAGCCAACAAGCTGAAGCTCCGCGCCGACAACGCCCTGCCTTTTCAGCTCGTCGGCAATGTCGCGGACGCGCGAAAAGCTGCACGCAACGAACATATCCGGTTCGTTTTCCGGAGTTTGGTGACGGACGGGGGAGGGGCTGGGCTTCCATCCCATACGGATACGGATGAGAGGATATTTTACGGCATATTCAACTGCCTCGCGCTCGCATTTTCGGGATAGGAGCGTAATTTCGCCGCGCGACAGACGAAGCTCTCTTTCCGCTTTTGCCATTTCCGTGTAGCCGGCATCCAACGGGAGCAAGACTATTTCAATGCGTATGTCATCGTATACTTTGTCATGTTTTGTGAAGTCAAAGCGTACACAAAGCGTGTAAATATTATCTTTAACGACCGTTTCCAGCGCATATCTGTAATTTCTTTCTATGCGCACAAGCGCGCAGACATCCTTCTTTTTGATGCCGAAAAGGGACATTATGGTCTTTTCGTTTGAGAAAACAAGATCGTCTCTTTCGGTGAAAAAAGTCTGAAACTCGCCCATCATACCGATGTTGCGCGGCTGAAGATAGTAGCCATCCTCGCCTGCCGCGGCACGGGTAAACTCCCCCAATGCCCATAGCTTTTTTACACGGGCGATTTTCTCCTTGGGCAGGGTCAACCGGAGCCGGTTTTCTTTCTCCTCAACAAAAAACGGGTACTTATTCTCATTTTCGTCGGTAGCACAAAAAACGAACGGGCACATTTTTTATCCTCCAATAAAATTTCTTTCGGTTTGTCTTGCTTTTCTCTTGCAGTCATGGTATAATCAATATATAACAAAAATCCGAATGTTTTCAGACAACCGTGACTTTACAATGGAAATCTCGCGAATATTATAGCATGAAATCCAAAAATCCAAAAGCTGTATTTTCAATATAAAAGTTTGAAAAATCAATACAATGAGAGAGGCATACTATGCACCCGGAAGAAATCAACCCGTATATTCGTCAGGCACAGATACAGGCGGCCATACTTGAGGGAAACGGAGAAAGAATGGCGTACGATTATCGGCTGTTCTATATCCTCGCAGGCAACGGCGAGATCGTAATCGAAAACAACGCTTTTGGTATTCAAGAAAACTCACTGATTTTTCTCCCTCCGGAGATCGGCTATTATTTTTCCGGAAAAATGCGTGTTGCGGTTTTGAATTTTGATATTTCGCGTAATGCGGACACCAAAAGCAAGCCCATATGCCCACCGCCACGTCGCGAATTTGACCCGACTCTGATCTTCGATACGGAGCGATGCGATGCTCTTTCCAAGCCTCTCGTGCTTTTCGGTAAGATCGAGATGAGAGAAAAGATCCTCGAGCTGGTTTATGAGTGGAACAGCGGTGAGGAATGGAGGGATGCCGCGACCTCCGCAGAGCTGAAAATGATGCTCATTGCCGTTTTGAAAGAAAAAATATATAAAAACGCCCCTGAAAAACAGCTGTGCGACCGCGTCTCCGGATACATAAAGCTTCATGCGACCGAGATCCGTGACAACAAAGAGCTGGCGCTGAAATTCGGCTACCACGCAGTATATCTCGGTGAAGTGTTCAAAAATAGAACGGGGAAAACTCTGCACGAGGAGATCGTTTTACAAAAAGTGGCTTTGGCAAAACGATATCTGGAGCAGACCGCCTTTTCCGTTGAGGAGATAGCTGAGGCCGTCAACTTTTCATCAAGAGCCTATTTTTGCACGGTATTTAAGAAGTACACAAAAATGACCCCACTTGCATATAGAAAAATGCATGAAAGAAATGCCAAAGAATAAAAGCGTTTTGACCGTCTTTCGGACTTTCAAAATGACATTTCTTAATATAAAAAAGTCCAAAAAGCTGAAAAATTGCGGTTTGAGTATTTGAGATCTTTTCGTTTGGCATCAGAATAAGGGAAGAGGTGAAATTCAAAAGAAAAATCGGCGAAAACGCTTGCCGTATAAGCATATTCAGAATAGAAAAGACCTTGTGACCGAACCGTCATGGTTCGGATTACAAGGTCTTTTCATGCTCTTATATTGATATTTTATCAATAATGTCGCTCCAGAACGGTATTCGGTTATTCGATGGGATAGATATCGCTCCCCTTTTCCCAAAAAATTCTCGATTGATGTAATCTGATAAATTGCAACCATAATATATTATGTCACTACCTGCAACGGAGATGACCGGTGGATCATCCACCCCATCTATTATTGGCAAGTACCGGTGTGAATATATGGGAATAAGTTTCGGAGCTTGTTTTGACAACTCGTCAAATACCTCGAGCGCTTTGTCTTCCTCATCCGGACGCTCCCCCCAGGTATCTATCCAGAATCCGTCTTTGACACTGCATTTGAGATCATATAGAGGCGCATCTATCCGACGCTTGATCTCCGATGTATTTAACTCACCGAAATCAGTCCAATCAGGGAACCCATAACTGCAATTAAAAGTGCAGGGAATACCGAGCTCATAAAGATTTTTTAACTCTCGAGGAAAAACTATATCGTAAGTTTTTTTCACAAGCTCTTTATCCGGATCCGTAATTCCGGGTAGAACAACGTGCCCGACCTGTCTTAACGCTTGAATAATTGAATATAAATCGTACATTAGTCTTACTCCCAAATATTGCTTTATCAATTTTTATTGGATCAGAATGTATGTTTCCTTTTGGAAAACATATTTCTGCACCAATATAGTCTCTACCGGGAAATTTACCCGATTAAATCATGATGTAAATAATTTCCACTTGTGAAAAATCCGTTTTTAAGCTGCTTTACATTTCGTACTGAAGCGTACATCCGTTTAGCCGAACGGCCGCGCCGGCTCACCAAGTTGTTGATAATATATAGTTTCCATCCGTACAGTTGTGCCGAGAAATTGCATTAAGTGTCAATTTGTTAAAAGCACCGTTCCAAACATGATAAATACAACAAATATACTCGTTATAATCAATGGGAAAGTGAGGCAAATCCAAATAATCTTCTTAATAATTTCCGCCTATAAATCGATTTGTTATTGATATTATATCACATTAACAGAAAAAAGTAAAGGCGGAACAACAAAAAAAGCGCTTGCGATTGCAAGTGCTTTTTGGCTCCCCCTACTGGACTCTGAACCACCGTTTGCGGATGAAGGCAGTGAGCAAACTGATCATTTTCTACCGCAAACTATTATTGTTTGCTCTGCAAACAATAAGTGGTTCATCGTCATTTTGAAAGAGAATTCCAAAGCACGCAAAACTGTGTTCCGCGTGCTTTGGAATTGGCTCCCCGCTTATTGCCAATTCCGAAAGAATACCCGAAGCTTCAAGCTCGGCAAAGGTGACTGTCTTTGTCCCATTTTGATAGTTGAATGTGATAACGATCTTATCGTCGTATAGGAATATGCGGTTGATAAAGGTGTCAATAAATCTTCTGCGGTGTTCAAAGTTGTTGGTATCAAATGTGCGGAAATGATGGAGATAACAGCAGACTTGGTCGCGTGTCAGCTTCGGCTTGGCGATTTCCTCTTTGGCGATCTTCACCTCAATTTCAGCTTTCCGTGCTTCAAGCTCATCCATTCGCTTCTTTGTCGCATCGTTGCATATGCCCATTTGAATGGCGTTTACAAGATTGTCGATGCCTGTATTGATTTCCGCAAGCTGCTGTTGCAGATACGGCAAGGTTGTGTTTGCCCTTCCCTGCAAGTCCATCACAAGGTCGGCAAGGGTGTTGACCGTTTCATCATCGTGGACAAGCTGTTTGATCTGCTCGACCACCAGATCTTCAATCCATTCCTTGCGTACTGTCTTTTTGTCGCAGCCGAGCTTGCGTTTGACACCCGAGCATTTGTAATAGCGATACACGGAAATGTCTTTGCGTTTTCCGCTCTCCCCTGCCATCATGCGCTGGCATTTGCCGCAGAACAGCTTGGTCGAAAGCAGATATTCTTCCTCCGCTTTATGTCTTGCCGGTGCTTTGCGGTTGGTTTCCATTCTCTTCTGCACAAGGTCAAATAAGTCTTGCGGAACAATAGCAGGTATGCCGCCGGGGGTTACGATGTCTCGGAAGCGATACTCGCCAATATACCGTCTGTTTCTGAGAATACCACCGATGACATTCTCGGAGATTTCCCTGCCCTTGCGGTTATAGATGCCGCGGCTCTTGAGGTTGGTGG
>JBJDZD010000108.1:0-1533 GCA_051867815.1 Eubacteriales bacterium
GGCAAAGGTCGGGGCGGCAAAAGGCTCGCACAGCTGGGTAATGATCACACTCGGCACGGGCGTGGGCGGCGGCATCGTCATCGACGACAAGATCTATTCCGGCTTCAACTATGCAGGAGCTGAGCTTGGTCACATAGTTATAGTTTGCGACGGAAGACCCTGCTCATGCGGCCGACATGGCTGTTGGGAGGCTTATTCATCCGCGACCGCGCTCGTCAAAATGACGGAGGAAAAGATTGCGGAGTGCAAGGCAAAGGGCATCAAGACCGCCATGGAGGACTACGCCGCTACTCGCGGCAAGGTCTCCGGCAGGACCTCGTTTGATTGCATGCGCGCAGGTGACGCGGCGGCAAAGGAAGTGGTTGACACTTATATCCGCTATCTTGCATGCGGAATCACGAACATCATCAACATCTTCCAGCCGGAGGTGCTTTCCATCGGCGGCGGAATATCAAACGAAAAGGACAATCTTCTGATTCCCCTGCTCCCCCTCGTAAAGCGCGAGGTTTACGGATCAAGCATCGTAACGGAAACGGACATCCGCATTGCCACTCTCGGCAACGACGCCGGCATCATCGGCGCGGCTCTGCTCGGTTAATATTGAAAACTCCTCCCGTTCGCACTAAACGGGAGGAGTTTTTTCGTTAACACTGCTCAATCAAAGGAAGCTCAAAGCTTACTTTCTCCCAAGGCTTTGATTCGTCGCTTGGATACAAACAGCGTTCTATTGTCAACGTGCCGTCTTCAACATCCACTAAGTACATTCCTTCCTTGAAGGAGCAATATCCGTCGTCACCGCCGCTAAGCTTCCCAAGCAAGACCTCTTTACCGTCACGCTTGAAGTAGACCTCAGCGCCGCTTCCCGATAAGAATCTCCACTCTTTGATAATGATCTCCGCCTGCAGTGCATCCACATCAACGCGGATATCATCGTAGTATTCTTTCTCCAAACCGAAACTGCAGCCGCCGAGGCAAATGGCGATAGCAAGAACTACCGCAAATAGTACGCATTGCTTCCTCATTTTATCACCCTTTCATATCAATGGTCAAGAGCCGCAAAAGTCGTTTTCAGGCTTTCGTTTTTGCCTCTGCGGCGACATCCTTCGGCCTTCCTATCTGTCCCAGAGCAAAGAAGGCGGCAGCGGCGAGCGTGAGAAGCGGAACGTATACGACGGTGCTTGCCACCCATCCGAATTTCTCTGCAATGGTGTTGAAAACTATCAGCGTGGACGGATTGGGGCCGACGAAAAACATGTGAATGAGGTCGCCCGTAGTGATGCCGACGAGGGTGTTGATGCAAAATGCTATGTAGGCAAGTATGCAGAAGAGCTTGAAGGTGTCAAAGAAATCGGCTTTGGTTTTGCCCATTCTGTGTGAAAAAATGATGTAAAATCCGAGGAAAACGAGCAGATAATGCCATGTAATCGAATGAGCGGTCAAAAATACCCAGCTGTGGAAGGTGCCGGACGGCTCAAATACCGCACCGAGACCTCCGATGAGATTGAAACTCATCAGAAAGCCGTAAATCGCGCG
>JBJDZD010000109.1:0-1531 GCA_051867815.1 Eubacteriales bacterium
GGCTGCCGTGGCGGTAGTTATCAGCATCGGTCTTGAAAAGACTCTCCGTGCCGTTCTCGGAAGGGAGAAAAAATGATAAAATTCAACGATATTTCCAAGAGCTTTGACGGCAAAGAGGTCATAAAAGGCCTTACGTTTGATTTTCCCGAGAGCGGTTTTATTTCGCTTTGCGGTGCATCGGGATACGGAAAAACGACCGTCCTCAATTTGATCGCCGGCTTGATAAATCCGGATTCCGGAAGCATTGAAATCGGCAAGAGCGCCGTTGTGTCCATGTCGTTCCAGGAGCCGAGGCTCCTTCCCGGGCGCACTGCGACGCAGAATGTCAACATAGTTTTGGGCGACAAAAAAGCAACCCTTTCGCAAGCGAAAGAGTTGCTTATGGAGCTTGGGATCCCGGACTTCGATGCGCTTCCCGACGAGCTTTCGGGCGGAATGAAGGCGAGGGTAGGCATTGCCCGTGCGCTTGCCTACGACGCCGACGTTTATCTGTTTGACGAGCCTTTTGCAAGTCTTGACTCAGCTACTGCACAGCTTGCCGTCGAGGTCATCAAAAAGCATACGGGCGGTAAGCTCGTCCTTGCCGTGATGCATGATGAATCTTTCGCCGAACTGATATCGGACAGAGTGATTCGCTTCACGGAAACGCCGATACGATCTGCTAAGTGATCTGCCGGCGCATGCGCTCAAGTGCGCCCTTTTCAAGGCGTGAGACCTGCGCCTGCGAGATGCCGATCTCCTCGGCAATCTCCATTTGCGTTTTGTTTTTGTAAAACCTCATGTCGATTATTTTTCTTTCGCGCTCGCCGAGTGTTTCAAGTGCCTCGGCGAGTGCAATGTTTTCAAGCCACGCTTCATCGCTTGCGCCGACGTCGGCAAGCTGATCTATGACGTAGAGCGAATCGCCGTTTTCCGTGAAAACCGGCTCGTAGAGCGAGATCGGTTCAACGATGGCCTCCATGGCGCGTACGACCGCTTCCCTGCTCTCGCCCAACCGCTGTGCAATCTCATCGGGCGTGGGTTCTATCTGTTTTTCACGCGCGATATCCTCACGAGCCGACAGCGCGCGGTAAGCAAGATCACGCGTTGAGCGGCTGATGCGTATGGCATTGTTATCGCGCAAATAACGCCGTATCTCGCCGATTATCATGGGGACTGCATAGGTCGAAAATTTCAGTCCGAGATCTATATTGAAATTATCTACAGCCTTGATAAGACCGATGCAACCGACCTGAAAAAGATCGTCCGGCGATTCCTTCCTGCCGCCGAAGCGTTGAATTATGCTCAACACCAGGCGCAAGTTACCGCATATAAGTTCCTCACGGGCGCGCGCGTCACCCGCCTTTGTCTTTCTCAAAAGCTCTTCTTTTTCCTCATCCGAGAGGACTTTAAGCTTGGCGGTGTTAATACCGCTTATCTCAACTTTTCCGCAATACATAAGAGCCTCCGTTTGCTTGCTGAAAGTAGTATCGGCGACAAACGGATGTTATTATTCAAATTTCGGGGGTAAGTATATTTTGGCAGGAACAAT
>JBJDZD010000110.1:0-7073 GCA_051867815.1 Eubacteriales bacterium
AACTTATTAAAACGCCCACTAAGGGCATGAACGACTATCTTCCTTCCGAGGTCGCTCTTCGCGAATACGTTAAAAATGTTATTATTAACTCATACGGTTCGGACGGCTTCTGCATGATCGAGACCCCTGCCGTTGAGCATATTGAAAACCTGACAGGCAAAAACGGCGGAGATAACGAAAAGCTGATCTTCAAGATCATGAAGCGCGGCGAGAAGCTTGCCAATGCACTGAGTGAGGACGAGCTTTGCGACAGCGGACTTCGCTACGACCTTACCGTTCCGCTTTCCCGTTACTACGCAAATAACTCCGCTAAGCTCCCCACGCCCTTTCTCGCCATGCAGATCGGCAACGTTTGGCGCGCCGACAGACCCCAGAAGGGAAGATATCGCCAATTTACTCAATGCGATATAGATATTCTCGGCGATGCAACGCAAACCGCAGAGATAACTCTTATCTCATCTACGGCAGGCGTTCTTCGAAAGCTCGGCTTTGATAACTTCACTATCAGAATCAATGACCGCAGACTCCTGAAGCTCGGCGCCGAAGCATGCGGATTCGCACCCGAGGAGCATGATAAGGTATTCATTATTCTCGATAAGATGGACAAGATAGGCCTTGAGGGAGTTAGGAGCGAATTGCTTTCCGAGGGTTATGATGAGGAGTGTGTCAATAAATATATTGCACTCTACAACGGATGCAATGCCGTTGCCGTTGAGGACTTTGCTGCTTCTCTCGGTGAAAAGAGTGCCGAGATTGCCACCGAGCTTTCCACTATCATGCGTTGCGCTTCTGCGGCAACAACAGGCGGTTGTAAACTCGCATTTGATCCCACACTTGTTCGAGGCATGTCCTATTATACCGGCACGATTTTCGAGATAAGAATGGACGGCTACGGCTATTCGGTCGGCGGCGGCGGTCGCTATGACGAGATGCTCGGTAAGTTCATGGGACAGAAGGTTCCGGCTTGCGGATTCTCGCTCGGGTTTGAGAGAATCGTTTCCGCGCTTGCAGATTCGGGATTCGTTCCTCCGGCTGTAAACCGCTCCGTTGCTTTCCTTGCCGGAAAGAATATGTCCGAGGAAGAAATGCTCAGGATGTATTCCGATGCGGCGGCACTTCGAACCGAGGGTGTACGTGTACTTGTTACCGCACGCATGAAGAATGTATTCTTCCAAAAAACGAAGCTCGCCGAAGAAGGCTACACCGAATTCATTGAGTATTAAGCGGAGGCAAGATATGTATATAGTTGATGCCCATTGTGACAGCATACAGCTTGTTGACGAGGGCAAATTTCCTCTGGTCAATCCCCGAAATTTCAGTTCTGAACACAATCAGCTTCAATTTGTTGCCATGTTTACGAGAGCAAAGGATGGTGTTTTGGAGGAAGCGTATAAGAAAACCGTCAGGTATATCGGTCATTTTGCAATAGAAATGCAAAAGGAAAAGGACAAAATAGTCCAGGTCCGCACCTACGCCGATATCGAGCGCGCCTTTGCCGAAGGCAAACACGCCGCGCTCCTTGCCATTGAGGGTGGCTCCGGAATCAAAGGCTCGGCACGGATCCTCAAAGACTTCTATGATGTCGGAGTGCGTGTTTTCGGCATCGCCTGGCTTTCCAACGAGCTTGCAAAAAGCAACCGTTTAGCGGACGGGGAAGAGGACACCGGCATGACCGAGCTGGGCAGGGAAATAATTGAAGCCGGCAACGAGCTTGGCATGATCTACGACGTTTCCCATCTTTCCGACAAAAGCTTTTGGGACTTAGCAGAGCTTTCAAAAAAGCCCATTATCGCTACTCACTCGAATTTCAGAACGCTTTGCCCTCACAGCAGAAATCTGACCGATGAAATGGCGCGTCATATTGTTGAGAATGACGGTATTATCGGATTGAATATGTACCCCGAGTTCATTGATGTTGATAAATCAAAGCAAACAGTTGACAGATTCTTCGACCATCTTGATTATTGCGTCGACAAGTTCGGCTCGGATAACGTCGGCTTCGGCGGCGATATTGACGGTACTGGCGGAATGTATCCCTCGCCGATAACGGAGGATTATTCAATTCACGACCAATTCCTTGATGCGATGGTTGCAAGAGGTTATTCTTCAACCTTCATCGAGAAGTTTGCAGGCCTGAATTTCCTCAATTTCCTGAAAAAATACTTATAAAAATTACGGACATCTTCTTTTTGAGATGTCCGTAATTCATATTAAAGCATTTCCTCGCTTGCCTCTTCGTCGAGGGGAATATTGCCGAGTGCGAGCTTTTCGTGATCGGCGGCGTCGTCTGTTCCATAAAGATCAGAACGAATCATTGATTCGGCAGGTGCTTCCTCGTCGGGTTCAATTACGTCGTATGCTTCCGTGTCAAAGAAGTCGAGAAGATAGCCTTTCTTTAAGTGCTTGATATACTTAAGAATAAGCGCAATGCCACCGGTAATAGCGGCGATCCAAGCTATTACGGTCAAAACCAATATTGCAACGCGCTTTCTTTTCTCTCTTTTTTGTTTCTCTGCTCTTGATTCGAGAAGAGCGGCGGTAATATTGTAGCAGGTAATGACGGAGAAGATGAACATGGCGTATTTGCTGATCTTATAAAGAATTCTTCTGAATTTCATTCCGTTCTTTGACATGAGACTACCTCCGAAATTGATTATTTATCATTTTGCTTGGCAAGATACTTGAGGTAGGCGTTTACGAAGCCGTCAATTTCGCCGTCCATTACGGCGCTTATGTTACCGGTTTCATAACCTGTCCTTGTATCTTTTACGAGGGTATAGGGCATAAATACGTAGGAGCGGATCTGTGAACCCCATTCAATGTTTGTCTTGTTGCCCTGGATCTCCTCAATAGTATCAAGACGTTCGCGAATCTTAATCTCCATGAGCTTGGACTTGAGCATTTTCATGGCTGTCTCTTTGTTCTGGAGCTGGGAGCGTTCGGTCTGGCAGGTAACAACGATGCCGGTTGCTTTGTGAATAAGGCGAACGGCGGATGATACTTTGTTTACATTCTGACCTCCTGCACCGCTGGAGTGGAAGGCAATGAAGTCGTAGTCCTCGTCGCGAATAACGATTTCGTCAAGCTTGTCAAATTCCGGCATTACTTCTATTGAGGCAAAAGACGTGTGACGTCTGCCCTGCGAGTCGTAGGGGGAAACACGGACAAGGCGGTGAACGCCGTTCTCGCTCTTGAGATAGCCGTACGCGTTGATGCCCTCAACCATGATGGTTGCGCTCTTGATGCCTGCTTCCTCGCCGTCAAGCCAATCTGTGAGCTTGACCTTAAAGCCGGATTTCTCGGCGTACCTCGTGATCATTCTGTAGAGCATAAGCGCCCAGTCCTGAGCTTCTGTTCCGCCTGCGCCGGGATGAAAAGATATGATGGCATTATTTCTGTCGTAGTCGCCGGACAGAAGAATGGAAATACGCTCTTTTTCCTCCTCGGCAACGATTGCCGCAAGCTCAGCTTCAACCTCTTCAACGCAGCTTTCGTCGTTCTCTTCGATCGCAAGCTCTGCGAGAGCTATTGCGTCCTCAAGCCTTGCGCAAAGGGCATCGTAGCCTGCAACGGTATCCTTGGCTTGCTTTATGGTTTGAAGAACCTTGGAGGAATTATCCTGGTTTGACCAAAAATCCGGGTCAAGAGTCTGCGCTTCAAGCTCCTCAATCTTGACCTTCTGTTCTTCTATTCTAAGCGCGTTTCCGAGTTCTTGAACAACGGGACGCATGCCTGTAAGCTTATATTTTGCTTCTTCAAGTGCAACTATCAAAAATGACCTCCCGTCCCAAATAGGACTTGTGTATAATATTTTCATTATATTATAACACATTTTGCATACGTATTGCAATGGTTTATATAAAAAATTTAAAAAACTTCCACATTTTTCGCAGAATTATTGTTTCGGAAGCTTTTTTGTGATATAATGTTAGTGTGAATTAACTGAAAAGGCGGTGTAGACTTGAAAAAAACTCGCATAATTCTCGGATCCGATCGAATGGATATATTGGAAAGCCTTGTAAAGGGCAAAAGGTGCGGTTTGCTTACCGCAGGATCGGGGACAGATTCGCTCGGAGTGCCTACATATATCAAACTGCACCAAAAAGGGCTTTTGACCGTTCTGTTTTCACCGGAGCACGGAGTTCATTCCGTCATGCAAGACGGTGCTTGGAGCGGAAGCTACATCGATGCGGAAACCGGGATTCCCGTCTACGATCTGCCATCCAAAGGCAATCCGAGAATCGACGAAGCACTTTCGTTTTGCGATGTGGTCATATATGATATTCAAGACGTCGGCGCGCGTTTTTACACTTACATTTACTGCCTTGCAAGTATGATGAAGGAGTGCGCAAAACGCAGAATTCCCGTCGTCGTTCTCGACAGACCCAATCCAATCACCGGCGAGCTTTCAAAAATGAGCGGAGCAATACTTGACGAGGAAAATTTCATATCCTCCGTTGGAATGTACGCCATGCCGGTAAGATACTGCATGACCTGCGGTGAATTTGCAAAGTATGTTAATGAAAAAAAGAGCATTGGATGCGAGCTTCACGTGATAAATTGCGAAGGATGGCGGCGCGGGATTTATGCGGATGAAACAACTATGCCGTGGATAAATCCCTCTCCCAACATTCCAACTGTAAACTGCGCCGTCAATTATATCGGTACTTGCTTGATAGAAGCCACCAACATCTCGGAGGGAAGGGGCACTACGCGTCCTTTCGATATAGTAGGGGCACCATTTATTGATTCTGCCGATCTTTGCCGTAAGCTCAATTCCGCAAAACTTGAGGGCGTATTCTTCAGCCGCGCCTTCTTTACTCCCATGTTCGGTAAGTGTCAAGGCGAGGTTTGCGAGGGTATTCAGCTGAATATCACAGACCGCAAATCCTACGACCCTCACGCGGCCGGACTGCATTTGCTTGCCGCTTTGAAGGATTATAAGGAAATGACCATCCGAGAGCAAGGCCTTTGCCTGAGATACGGCAGAGATACCTTGACGAAAGACCCGACTTTCGACCCTAATGACGTCCTTTGCGGAGAAAAACAGGGAATTGAAGAGTTTAAGAACGAGATCAAAGACTACTTGATTTACGATTGAGGTTATTAATGAAAACTTTTTTGATAGTTGACGGAAACAGCATTCTCAACAGAGCGTTCTACGGCATCAGAACCTTGACAAATTCGTCCGGGTTGCCAACAAATGCCGTTTACGGCATGATAACTATGCTCAGCCGACAAATTGAAAAGTACTCTCCCGACTACACGGCTATAGCCTTTGACGTCCATGCTCCGACATTCCGTCATAACATGTTTGACGGTTATAAAGCAACCAGAAAGGGTATGCCCGAGGAGCTTGCGGTTCAAATGCCATACGCAAAGAGAGCGGTTGAGGCAATGGGCTTCACCGTTATCGAAAAGCCCGGCTACGAGGCCGATGATATTCTCGGAACGCTTTCCGCAAACGCGGCTAAAGACAGCGAGGATATTCTGACGCTTGTTATGACCGGTGATCGCGATTCTCTACAGCTGATAGGTGACAAAACCGTGGTTCTCCTTGCCACCAATACCGATTACATTTATTTTGACCGTGCCGCATTCGTTGAAAAGTACGGCGTTCGGCCCGAACAGTTCGTTGACGTTAAAGCAATAATGGGAGACAGCTCGGATAACATCCCCGGTATCCCCGGCATTGGTGAAAAGGGCGCGCTGGCTTTGATTTCCGAGTTCGGTTCGCTTGATGAGGTATACCGGTCTTATCAAAACAGCGACCTTAAGCCCGGTGTGATCAAGAAGCTTGAAGCCGGCAAGGAATCCGCTTTTATGTCGCAAACGCTTGCAAGGATATGCCGTGAGGTTCCTGACCTGCCGGAAATCTCATCACTCAAGAACGGCGGAATCAACAAAAACGATGCTCTTGAATTGTTTACTGAGCTTGAGTTTAGCGCGCTTATAAAGAAATATGAGTTGGACAAGCAGGACGAAGTCGTTGGAGGCTCTCCTATTGACATTGCCGTTTCGGAAGACAAAAACGATCTTTTGAGCATTCTATGCTCAAAGTGCGTTGCCATAGTATACGACGACGGCGTATTAAGCGCTACAAACGGTAACAAAGCCGCGTATTCAGAACTTGACGAGGATTGCGCAAAAGCGATTGCACACAACTCGCTGAACATCACCACATACGATGTCAAAGCATTATACGAAGCCGCCGACAATCTCGGCGTACGTTTCAGGACGATAAAAGACGATGTTATGCTTTGTGCATACGTTCTTGATTCGCAGGGCGGACACGATCTTGAAAGACTCGTAACAAGATATCTCGGCGAAACAGTTTCGGCTTCCGTTTCAAAAGCCGTATATGTTTTCAAGCTTGCACAAGTTTTGTCACAAAAGCTTGATGTGGCCGCCGAAAAGCTGTATAGGGATATCGAGTTGCCGCTGGCTGCCGTTCTTGCCGATATGGAAGAAGCCGGCTTTTTGATTGACCGTGAGGGCCTTTCGGCTTACGGTGATGTTTTAAGGGAAGAGGCAAATGCACTTGCCGAACGGATATATTTTTATGCCGGCGGTGAGTTTAACATCAACTCACCAAAGCAGCTCGGCGAGGTGCTGTTTGAAAAGCTCGGTCTTCCGAGCGGCAAAAAGACCAAAACAGGGTATTCGACGAATGCGGAGATACTTCAAAAGCTCGCATCGAAGCATCCAATCGTATCTGACATCCTGGATTACAGACAGCTGACCAAGCTCATCGGCACTTATGTGGTCGGACTTTTGAAGGTGGCATCAGATGACGGAAGGATCCACACGAATTTCAAGCAAACCGGTACTGCAACAGGCAGGCTCTCCTCTGCTGAGCCGAACTTGCAGAACATTCCCGTAAGAACTGATGCCGGCAGGGAATTGCGAAAATATTTCCTGCCTAAAAAGGGCTACAAATTAATATCCGCCGACTATTCGCAGATCGAGCTTAGGCTGCTCGCGTGTATTTCGGGTGATGAAGCCATGATTAAAGCATTTGCATCGGGTGAGGATATACATTCCTCGACTGCATCCGCTGTTTTCGGCGTTCC
>JBJDZD010000111.1:0-6975 GCA_051867815.1 Eubacteriales bacterium
GCTTTTCCTCAAGTCTTTGAGAATAGAATATTGCCGAAGCATCCGATTTGAGTGCGATCTTCTTAAGCTCCTCGGGAGTGCAGTCGCGGTCGACGGGTACGACCACCGCAAGGCCGGAAACGCAGGATAGAAAGAGGGTCGCCCATTCAAGGGAATTGTCGCCGATGAGCATGATGCGCTTGCCGTAAAAGCCTCGCGAGAGCAGCTCCGTGCCGAGTGCCTCAACCTTATAGAGTAGCTCCGCGTAGCTTACCTCACGGTATGAGCCGGCAAACTTATGCATCAGAGCCGGGCGCGCGCTGTAACGGGAAGCCGACGCGCGTATTGCGGCTCGGAGATTATCAATCTTTTTTCCGTCGTGGTATTTAATGGGCAGTTTCATTTAGTTTCTCCTATGGTGTGCGCAAGACGGGCGGCAATTTCAGCCGCGCGGTTTGCACAGAGCTTTGCAAAGGTGGGAAAGTCGATTTCCGCTTCGCCGTCGGCGGAATCCGACATTGAACGCAGAACGGAAAACTTAACGGAGTAAAGGCGGCAGACGTGTGCGATCGCCGCACCCTCCATCTCACAACAGAGGGCAGACGGGAAGGCGGAGAGGATGTCCGCTTTTGTGTCGGGATCCGATACGAATCTGTCACCCGTTGCAACGACGCCCCTCTTGACGGCAAAGGTGCCGCCGGATACTGCCGCCGCGGCGGCTTCGAGCATTGCGGAAAGCTCGCTGTCGGCGAGCAGGAGGATCTCCGAGGTGCCGTCGGGGTACCACACTTCACCGCGCGCGTCGCCCAGAGAGCCGTATTCAAGGTCGTATTCCACGCAGGCGTCGGCAATTATGACGTCACCCACGGTAACGCCGCTTCCGAGTGCCCCGGCAATGCCGGTGTTGAGTATGTATTCGGGGGCAAATTCGCGTATCATCGCGGCGGTGCAGACGGCGGCGTTGACCTTGCCCACGCCGGCCCGCGCAACGACGGCAGACGTGCCGCCTATCGTGCCGGTATAGTACGTATGCTTTCCGATTATTCGACTTTCTTTGTTTTCAAGGAGCGAGACGAGAAGCGAGACCTCGTACTCCATCGCCCCTATGATTCCGAGCTTTATCATATTCCCGATCTGCCCCCTTCGTATTCAAACGTGGGCAGAGTGCCCGATTTGCGGTAGACGTCCAGAACCTCAAGGTATCTTTTTGCCTCCGCTTTTCCCGCGTCGAGCGAGAGAGCGCGGAAATTTCCGCATTCCTTCCTTGTCGCACCGGGCATTTTGCCCTCGTGCGCAACTATACCCTCAAGTGCTTCGCAGAGAGCGGTAAAGTTCTCAGCATGGTTTTCCGTGCCGCCGCTCATGAGGAGATAAAAACCGGTGCGGCAACCCATGGGGCCGACGTAGACCACGCGCTCACCTACGCTTCCGGAGCGCATATAGGTCGCAAGCAAATGCTCAAGCGAATGCGCGGCAAGGGGAGTGATGTAGTCGCCGCCGTTGGGACGGCGCATGCGCAGATCGTAGGTGACGATGTCACCGTCGATGCGGCTGAGATAGATCCCGCACTCAAGGCGGTCGTGGTCAACTGTAAAGGAAGATATTTTTTTCATCAGTAGCGTACCTTCGTTATCACGGTGTGTGAGGAGTTGTAATTGCGGCAGAGCTTGAGCATTTTTTCGGTCGCTTCAAAGTAAAAGGCACAGCGCTTGCCCTCGGCGGACTCAAATGCGGCATAGTATGCGTCGGGCGAGGATGCGGTGGAAAGACCGTTAAAGGTTTCCTCCGGCGCGTAAAGCTCAAGGCGCTCGGCGTATTCGCGGTTGGTCAGCGGAGCGATCTGCAGACATTCCTTGATGGTGAACGAGCATTTTTCTTTGCGCGAACGCTTACCGTAGATCACAGAGAAGGTTACTCTGCCGGACGTGACGGAGTATTCGTATTCGGGCTTGGTGTATTTCCACGTGAAGTAAACGAGCATCCATTCCGTGACCGCCACAAGCGCAAAAAGCTGAAAGACCTTAAGTAGAGAAACGACGATAAGGAGAACGATGGGGTAGATGATATAGAGGGTGATAAAGCCGATCTTCATAAGCCGGAATTTGCCCTCGCCTTTTTGCTCCACCGTGTATTCGTAGGTGGACGTGTAGTCGCTGTTCATGGGGTGTACCTCCGCAAGTAACCATAATTAATTTAATTATACTATATATTTCGGTAAAAATCAATAGAAAAAGAAAAAAACTCACCGAAAACGGCCGTTTTCGGTGAGTTTTTAAGACAAATATTGCACTTTGCTCTTTTTATTTGCCTACACAGAATCTTGAAAAGATGCCGTCGGCAATGTCCGCGCCTACGGCACCGGCCCCCCTGCCGTCAAGCTCGCACAGACGCCCTGCCGCATCCTCAAGGCAAACGCCGGCAACGTCGGGTGGAAAACCCTCGCTTAGGGACGTAAGTGCTTCGCCGAGCGCATCGAGGACGCGGAGAAGGACATCGTGCTGGCGCGCGGAGGCTATGACCGCATCGCGCTCGGTGTCAAGCTCGCCGTCGATGAAGAGGCGGTTGACAAGGTGTTCAAGCGCATCACAGCCCTCGCCCGTCTTGACGGAGAGAGTGAGGTTCAGTTCAAAGCGCGAGGCAAGGGATACGGCATCGGAGTTGCGTTCGAGATCGGATTTCGTGAGTACGGCAACGACCTTGCCGCCGTGCGAGAGCAGACGCTCGGCAAGTGCAAGATCGTCCTCGGACGGCGCGCGAGAGGAGTCGATGAGGAAGAAAACAAGCTCAGCCGCATCGATTTTTTCTTCGGCTCGGCGAATTCCGATGCGTTCAACCTCTTCGGCAGTCTCGCGCAGACCTGCGGTGTCACTAAGGAGCAGAGTGACGCCGCCGAAGGAGACTGTTGCGGTCAAAATGTCGCGAGTTGTGCCTTCGATATCCGTGACTATGGCTTCATCCGAGCCGACTAAAAGATTGTAGAGCGTGCTTTTGCCGGCATTGGTGCGGCCGCATATAACGGTGGGAATGCCCTCAGCCACCGCCCGTCCCGTCGAATAGGTCGCGCGAAGCTTTTCGGCGGATGCGATCAGGGCGGAAAGACGGAGAAGGACTTCGTCGTCCGAGATAGAGCCGAGGTCCTCCTCGGGGAAATCCACGCGAGCGTAAATATCCTCAAGCAGGGCGGTGATCTCGCGGCGCAGACCGTCGCAGGCGATGGAGAGCGCGCCGCTCATGCCTCCGCGAGAGAGCTTCAGCTGTGCATCGGTGCCGGCGTCGAGTAGCATGCCGAGGGCTTCCGCTTCGGTCAGGGAGAGCTTACCTGCGGCAAAGGCGCGGCGAGTAAACTCACCGGCTTCCGCACGGCGCGCGCCGGCCGCCAAAGCCGCGCCGAGAACGGCGCGAGTGACGAGAATGCCGCCGTGACAGCAGATCTCAACGGTGTCCTCACCCGTGAAGGATGCCGGCGCGGCAAAACGGGTGCAAAGTCCCGTGTCGATGCGCTTGCCGTCCGAGGGGTCAACGATCTCGCCGAAAAGGGCAAGGCGCGGCTTGCTTTCCGAGACCGAAATGCCGTTCATCCTTTTGAAGATGCGGTCGCCGATAAGATTGGCAGACGGACCCGAAATACGGATGAGGGCAACGCCGCCCTTACCCTGAGGGGTGGAAACGGCGGCAATGGTGTCAAATTCTGTGGTGAAAAGAGACATGATTTGCTCCTTGTTAACGTGATGTGCGCCGACAGCTGTTATTTGCCTTACCAAAAAGCAGCAGACGTCGGCACATCTGCTGCTATGGTCAATTATTCGGCGTCAGCAGAATTGTCAAGGTAAATGACTATCTTGCGGTTGTTCTCGCTGCCGATAGAGTTGGTGCTTACACCTGCGATCTTCTGAACCTCGGAGTGAATGATGCGTCTCTCGTAGGGGTTCATCGGCTCAAGCATTACGCTTCTCTTGTACTTGAGAACCTTGTCAGCCTGCTTGCGCGCGAGCGCACGGAGAGTTTCCTCGCGCTTTGCGCGGTAGCCCTCGATGTCAAGGGTGACCTTGAGATATTCGCGCTTCTCGCCTTCCTCGCGGCGGTTCGCCGCAAGATTGAGAAGATACTGCAGAGCGTCAAGGGTGTCGCCGTGGTGGCCGATCAGAACGCCGGCACCTTCGCCGTTTACGTCGATCAAAAGCTCGCCGTCCGCACCGTCGCGGATGTCGATACTTGCGGAAAGCTGCATGTCCGCAATCACGGTGTTGATAAAATCGGTCGCTGCCTGCTCGCCGCGAGAGATATAGTATGCGCTGATCTCGGCGTCGCACGCTCCGAGTCCGAGAAAGCCGCGCTTTGCCTCGGTAATGACGGTGTACCTGACCTCGCTCTCCTTAACTCCGAGCTGCTCTGCGGCGAGAGCGATTGCTTCCTCAACCGATTTCGCCTTTACGGTAATTTCTTTTTTCATAATTTCCTCTTAATCAATCTTTTTTATCTTTTTTGCGGTCGTCCTTGAGGGGAGCCTTGGAGATGGCACCGCTGTCGTCTGCCTCGATCTCGGGCTGCTTCTCCTCCTCCTTTACGGGAGGGACGTAGTCCTCTTCGTCCATGTAGAAGAGGGAATTGGGGTTGCGCTTAACGGCGTCGATATCGACCTTGCCGGATTTGGCTTTCTTCTTTTCGGCCTTCGCGCCGTATTCCTTTTCAGCTGCCTTCAGCTCTTCTTCGGTGAACTTCGGGATGGGCATGGCTTTGGACATGATGAACTGCTTGACCGAGCCGATGATGCTCTTAAATATCCAGTAAACTCCGATAGCGGCAGGAACGATGAAGGCGATCCAGGTGCTCATCAGGGGCATCATGACGTCCATGACGTTGTTGGAGCAGCCTGCCTGCGCGTCCTGAGTTGCGTCGCCGGTGGTGGGCTGATAGGTGAATTTGCGATTGATCTTCATGGTCGCAAAATAGACCAGGAAGGTAAGAACGGGGATTATCCAGAGAATGCTCGGGGTGCTGAGCGTGGGGGTCATGCCGAGGTTGATGCCGAAAACGGTGAAATCGGGCAACTTGTCCGCGACTGCAACGAATTCCTCATATACTGCGTCGCCGTCGATCCCATTGAAGTTGACGCTCGTATTGACGAAGTCGGCGAGGCCGGAGAAGGCCTCAATTCCCAACTCCCTGAGCTTGGATATGACCTCAATGGTTCCTCTGGACGTGTTCAGAGTAAGTCCGAGACCGCCCTCTTCGACGGCTGTGACCATGTAGGTCTGCATTGCCCTGATTGCATCCGTGCTGACGTGCAGCACGTAGCGGAGGGGGTTGATGACTACCTGATAGAGCGCGAGAATGATGGGCATCTGCAAAAACAATGGCAGACAGCCGCCGAAGGGGCTGAATTTCTCCTTCTGATACATTGCCTGTATCTCTTCGGTGACCTTCATCTGGGTCGCTTTATCATTGCGGCCCGCATATTTCTTGCGGATCGCCAATTCTTTCGGACGTAATTTTGCTTGCTTAATGGAGTTGCTCTGCTGCTTGATCGCAAGGGGGATGAGAACTATTTCGACTATGATGGCGAAGATAAAAAGTGCCCAAACATAGTTGCCCGTTATGCTGTCAAGCCAACCGAGGAATGAACCTATCCAACCGAGGATGGTGTCAATCATTTTCTTTTCTTTTCCGTATTTTACGGATTTCCTCTCGTGTTATTCGGCGGAATCAGAGCCGTCGTCTCTGTCACTGTCGGCCAGACTGTGACCTTTCCTCACCGTATCCCTGTTTCGGAACCCTCTTTCCGGCACGGGGTCATATCCGCCGGCGCAAAAAGGATTGCACCGCAGTATGCGCCACACAGTCAAGATCGTTCCCATGATGAAGCCTCGTTTTTGATACGCCTCAAGGGCGTAGGCAGAACATGTCGGGGTAAACCGACAGGTGGGATTCGATTTCAGGCGTGAAAGGTATTTTCTGTAGAATTTAATAAGAGCGATACACAGATATTTCATTGAGCATCATCTTTTTCGATGAGAGATAGGCTGCAAAGCGCACGGTACAGATCGCGCTTGACGTCCTGCATGCCGGCACTTGCAATGCGCGCACGGGCGGCAATGACGATGAGGTGGCCGTATGAAAGCTTTTCCTCTGCCTCAATAAGCCGGTATGCCTCACGCATGAGTCTGCGTGCACGGGAGCGCACGACAGCTCCGCCGATCTTTTTGCCGGTGGTAAGACCGAGGCGATTGAGCGGACGGTGCATGGGGTCGGCTTTGACGAAACGTCCACAGGCGCGGTCGGGAAGAGCATAGACGGCAACGTATTTGCCGACGGCACATTTGCCCTGCTTGTAAGCCTTTTGATAAAGGTGATTTTCTCTGATGGGTGTGTTTTTCATTGTCCTTGTGCTTCCGTTGAATGGGTATGAAGAGTTTTTCGTCGAAATAACCGGCGTAGAGACGAGCAAAGAAGTCTCAACCGCCGGTTATTTCGATAAGATTAGAGATTGTTTTGATTAATAGGTAAGGCGCTTTCTGCCTTTAGCGCGACGTCTCTTGAGTACTTCTCTGCCGTCACGGGTTCTCATTCTCTTTCTGAAGCCATGCTCCTTCTTGCGCTGACGCTTTTTGGGCTGATAGGTTCTGAACATTTCGGCACCTCCTTAAATTTTTATTCGGAAGCGTTTGGGTACGGGCAACTGACGATAAATAATGTTGCCGATTACGCTCACATACAATGACATCGTATATTATAATATTTAATCACCCGATTTGTCAAGGGGTATTGCATAATTTTTTCGTTATTTCCGAGAAAAAACGGATGATTTTGCGAAAAGTTCACAATAAATTTTCAACTGAAAGGCACAAGATCAGTCAAAGTCAGCAAACGGGAGAGGACGATCTTGCGGCGCGTGTATCTCATCACGCGTATGCGCGCAAAGCAAATGCCGAAAAGTTTTCGCCCGATGCCGACCTACGCACAAGCTAAATGACGAAAAGTTTTCGCCCGCCTTTTTCA
>JBJDZD010000112.1:0-6942 GCA_051867815.1 Eubacteriales bacterium
CAGGGCTTCACTTAGTTCTTTTGACGTCGTGAACCGTGAAGCCGGAAGGAAGATATTGAATCTGAATTCTCTGTGTGCTTCGTGGGCATCGCGAATGTCCGCAAACATATCGGTCTTTACAAAGTTGACTATCTCGTTGACGCGGATGAGCTTGGCGATATTTTGATTTATGTACCTATCGGCAACAAGCCTTGAAATCTCCTCCGTTACGGAAATCTCGGAAGGCAGAAGTCTTGAAAAATCGCAGAATTGCATGAACAGATGGGTCGCAGTGCCTTTTTCCGCCGCGTTATCACTGCCGCCCATGAATCGAGGAATTCTTGTTTCAAGATTCTGAGCTTTCAGCAGGGTGTCATATTGATCTTCCGGATCGTTGAGCAACTCGGGATACAATTTAGAAACCGATACCTTTGCCGGAACGTCTTTGAACTCCCGGTACGGATATTGGAAGTCAAATGAAACTCTCAATTCGGCACGAAGTCGCTCGATTTCATTTTCGTCCAATTTTTTGGACGTGACTACGTCGTCCCGTTCACCCTCTCCTGAAATCGTGGGTAACTCTATACTGTATGACTTATTGAGCGGATCGGCGGCAAGCGCGGTCAGAATTCTGTCTATCCATTTTGGAGCAGACATAACCGAAAACCGACCTCCTACTGCCGCTCGGCGGATTGCGTCGGATAAATGTTTTTCCGCAAACCCGGGCTTTCCCGAAGCAACAATGCGAAGCTCATCCCTTGCTCGCGTAAGCGCAACGTAGAGTATTCTGATTTCTTCTTCTGATGAATCTGAGCGGATTTTATCGGCAACGGCTATTCTGTACGGCGTGTCCATTTGACCGAAGCCGGTTACGTCGGGAATTTTGAAGGCTATTCCGAGGTTGGCGGAGCTTGAAAAGACGATGGGCTTTCTCGAATCCATATCGTTGGGCAATCTGGCGCATCCGACGAGAAAAACTGTCGGGAATTCCAATCCTTTGGATTTGTGAACCGTCATTATCTGAACAGTATCGTCCGTAACGGCATCTTCACTTGAAATCTTAGTTCCTTGGCTGATAATACCGTTTACATATTCGACGAAATCATGCAGACCCTTGAAAGATGATGCTTCAAATTTTCTTGCATACTCGTAGAAGCTTCGTAAATTTCTGCGGCGCTCGATCAGAGTACGCTTGCTTGATTCGGAGGCGGAGCCGGAATATGCAGCCGCGTTCGTATCCTTCCAAAGATAGCGAATGAAAGTATGTACGGGCATAGCCTCAGCTTCCGTGCGGTATTCATCGATTTTTGAGAGTGCGGTTACCACCTTCTCTTTTAAATGCGGTTCGGATTCATCATCGTTTGCGTAGTCGCAAAGCGCATCAAACAGCGACATGGTGGCGCGTCCGCTTCTGATATTCACGAGGTCGCTCAGGCTGAATCCGAATATCGGCGAGCGCAGAGCGCCGGCAAGAGGAATGTCTCTCTGCGGATTATCAGCGGTGGACAACAGGCACAGCATAAGCAAGACCTCGGGATTTTCAAATAAATCGTCGCCGGTGCTGTTGGCGTGAGCGATTCCGGCTTTGCCGAGTGCATTGGCAAATGCTTGCGCTTCGGACTTGGTCCTTGTCAGAATTGCAATATCTCTCGGGCGGTAAGGCTCGCCGCTCGGCAGTCTCTTTTCCTTTAAGATTGATCTTATGCTTTCGATTACATACGCGCATTCCGGCGAAGTAGAGTTGTCGCTTTCCTCATCTTTTTCTATCAAAGCAATTTTGACCTTTGCGTCGGACACAGGAGCACTCCGCGATGCTATCAAATCGTCTTCGGCAACATATCCGATGCCGTGACCTTTTCCCTCGGTTTCGCGGAAGAGATATGAGCAGACAGCGTTTGTGAAGGAGATGACGTTAGGGGAGCATCTGAAATTTTCGGACATAAACACCGATGTGGGTGTCGAGCCGTTTTCCTGACTTGACGAAGCAAGCGCGTATGACTTTCTGTAAGACGAAAATACCGAAGGCTCGGCTCCGCGAAAGGAATATATGCTTTGCTTGATGTCACCGACGAAAAAAAGATTTTTGCCGTTAGAGATCGTTTGAAATACCAAATCCTGAACGTAATCGGTGTCTTGGTACTCATCTACGAAAATGTGATCGTACTTTTTTTGCTCCTCCAGCGCAAGAGTGGTGGGCTTTCCTTCATTGTCAGTTAACAGAGCCAAAGCATATTTGCGTAGATCGGCAAATTCACATATTGTTCTTGCCGCTTTTTCCGAGGTGTAAGCCTCGCAGTAATCATCAAGGACTTCCTTGGTCTTTTTGCAAAAATCGGAGTTTGCACGGCAGACTGCCGGCATGTCCTCCGGATCGGTCAAAAACTCACGCTCCTTTAACTCTGTCAGTCGCTTCTTTATATCCGTGCGCTCGGCTTTGATCTCAAGGGTGATTTCGGAGCTTTCACTTGATCTGATAGTGCCGAGGGTAATCGGTGAATAATCAAAAACGACTGAACGCATATTTGCATACGATTCATCGTTTGCGGCGTTGATAAGTCTTTCTATATGGTCGCGGTCGCCTGAAACCGCACGGCCGTAAGGTGCCGCTTCGGGATTTTGGTCGATCAAATGCAGCAAACGGTCGGTCCTTTTTAACAGATATTCAAGCTCAGCCTTAAGCTCGGAACGCATTAATTTGCCGATTGCAGTGTTAAAGAAGTCAACTTCTGCGTTTGCGGAATAATCATTTCCGTTCCGTTCGAGTATTTTCGTACCCTCGGGAAGGGGGACGATCTTGTCGGCAAGCTCCAAAAGGACTTCCGACAGCTTGCTTTCAGCTTTCGCCGTGGTGATGGCATCCGCGTAGTCGGAAAAATCGCCATCCGTTTCATATCGCCGCTCAATGACGGAATTCATAATTTCGTTGCGCAAAATCTTAAATTCCGTTTCGTCAGCAAGCCTGAATTTAGCCGGTAAGCCGAGCTTTTGAAAATTTGATTTGACAAGATCCAAGTAATATGAATCAATGGTGCAGATTTTCGCACCGGCAAGAGAGGTTAGCTGTCTTGCAAGATGCCGGTTTGACGGATCAAGAGCCAATGCATCCGAAAGCTTTTTTGAAATCCTCGTTCTAAGCTCACCTGCCGCCGCTCGCGTAAATGTTACGATCAGCATTCTCGATATATCCGTCGGATTTTCTTTATCCGTCAAAAGCCTTATTATACGTTCCGTAAGGGTTGCGGTTTTGCCGGAACCTGCGCCGGCTGATACGAGTATGTTTCTGTTTCGGAGGTTTATGGCAAGATTTTGATTATAAGTAAAGTCCATATTCTTGCTCCTTAATTGTCCTTCTTTGATGCGCGACAGATCTTTGCATATTCACAGTAAGTGCATGCTTTAGTGCCGGGCTTCGGTCTTGCATTTGCTTCGCCGGAGGCGATTGCGTTGCCTATGTCGGTCAATACATCGCAAACCTGCATGTACAACTGTTCAAGCGCGGCCGCCGATATATTAGAGCTTTTTCTTGAGGTTGACATTAAGTACCGGCTGTTTCCGCTGTGGGTAGTGGCGTGAATGATACTTTCGTCGTCAACTATCAATCCGCTTCTTTTAATCTCATTAACAGCAGAGCGGTATGCCTCGCTTTCGCTTGAGAATCTTGCGGACTTGACCTTCGCCTGCGGCGCGGAGATGTAGGTTATGCCGCCGATTGCAGGGGTGGCACCCAAGGATTTCGCAAAGGCTGACTCTTTTTGCTGAACAAGCGAGAAAATGTAGAGCAACAGTTGCAGGTTCAAACCCTCCGAAATATCGGATATCGAAAATGTTTTGTTACCCGTTTTGTAGTCAACTACTCTTAAATATGCCTTGTCGTTTGCCCTGAACACGTCAACTCTGTCTACAACTCCGCTGATCGTCAACCGCCTTCCGTCAGACAATGAGAATCTGATTGACGGAACGTCCTCTGTGCCGATTTTTAACTCAAAAAATTCCGGCTTGAAATCGCTGTCATCAAATTCGTTCAGAAGATCGTCTATGAGGAGTAGGGAAGTTGCTTTGAGTCGATCGAACAGGTGATTAAGCCGTGCGTTGTTTGCCGGTTTGTCCGGGAGAAGACGGGATATGTAGTCGCCGATTATGTCAGTAACTATTATCTCGCGCTCCTCTTTATCGGGATAGGCGCCATTATCGGTGATAAAGACTTTAAGAAGAAATTTCTCAAGCACATGGTGTACGAAGGTGCCGATGTTATTGTAAGCAAACTGAGCCGGTCTGCCATCGTCAAGTTTTAAGAAATATTTGCACGTGTAGGCAAATTTGCAATTGACAAAAGACTCAATTTTTGATTGCGATAAACGGAGATCTTTCCCGATTATCTTATTAATTGATTCTTTGGCTATTACGTCGTTGACCGCCGAGATCTCTTGCAGCTTGGAACCGTCGTTCTGCTCCAGCTCTCTTGCCAATGCTTCACCTATCTCCGTTCCTTTCAGCATGTGAACGTATTCCGAAGCGGATTTGCGCGTTTTGAGCCTTTGGATAAGCATATCTGAGGTCTCATAGACTTTGATATTTCCGAGCATTCCTCTGACACGCGTGAAGGCGACAGACGGCTCGCTGTCCGCCCTGGTGAATACTATGAGCTTCTCTGAGGGGACGGAAACGGCTCGTCTGAAATAAAACAGTTCATCAGATGCTTTTGATTCTCTGTCGCCGGATATGGGTAGCTCGTGGTTTGTGAGATAATCACGATCGGAATCCGTAAGAAGTCCGGACGACTGTGCGTTGGCAGGAAATTCGCCGTCGCAAGCTCCGAGTATTATCGCGCACTTGATATTGCCGACTCTCAGCATATTTGCAGAGCCTATAGTTATAACGTCCCTTGAAGTAGGTATAGAACCAAGCTCACTCTCCGAAAGAGCGGTATTGATTGCTGTTGCAAAGAATGAAAGCTCGGGAGCTTCTTCCGATAAAGCATCGCAAACACAATCCAAGCAATCAAGAACAACGTCGTACATGCGAGCATATTCGCCCGCCTCCTTTAGCTTACCTTTGGAAATATACTTCGACGATATGGAAAGCAGGGTATCTTTAACGGACAGCTCTTCAAGATATTTAACCGTAGCAATGCACAATTCGGAATAAGTTTCGGCGCTTTTCAATTCGGAAATATACGTTTTGAGACGTCCGACCAAAAGTCCCTTGACTTTGTTTGCTGTTTCGAGAATCAAAGCGCCGCGCTCCGTTCTTTCGGTGGTGTAACCGTCCGGATTCATATTCCACGGCTCGTCAGCGGTGAATTTTTTGCCGTTTATGTTCCATTTAGCCGTATAGCTTTCAAAGATATCGCAATCACGGGCGTCAATGCCGCAAAGCCCCGATTTCAGATGTGCAACGACGTCGCTTCTTCTCCAGCCGTAGTTGGCTATTCGCAACGCGGATAGTATGAGCTTTGAGACGGGACAGAGTGATGGGTCGGTCTTTTCGGAAACGAAATATGAAAGCTCCGCGTTATCGAGAGCCGGCTCAATAATACCGCGGTATTTATCAACATCGCGTGCAATTATTGCAACGTCCTTATATCTGTACCCCGACTCTATCAACTCTCTTATCTCCGATGCGGCGATTTCGCACTCGTCGTAGACATCGGCGGCTCTTATGAGTTTTACGGCATTTTGTGTCACGGACGAAGCTACGGGCGCGCGGTCAATCGCCCAAAGATGCCGCGACAGTTCGGATAGTTCCGGTATTGAGGTACGCATATTGAGAGAGAGGCATGTCGTTTCGCTGCGCAATCCGAGCGATGCGCAATCTCTCCTCAATCTGTCCGACGACCTTCTTATGGATACCGTGTCAATGCCTTTTGACGTTGGCTCCGGGAGCGGAACGGAAAAGGTTACGGTGCTTGACTGAGTCAGCAACGACCTTATTATATTGTGTTCAATGCCTGTGTAGCTCGTAAAACCGTCAAAATACAAATTGGTATTATCAAAGCATTTAACAGTTTTCAAAATCGAATCAAGGCGCGAAAGCTCATTGTTGGTATCGGTGTATTTTTCACCGATGAGGTAGTTGTAAACGGAGCAAACCGCAGTGATATCTTTAATTTTTCCGGCAAGGGTGGTGTCGCCCATGGTGGCAATCAAGCCGTCCAAGGACTCAAGCGATATCCCTGATGCGCTCAGCTCCTTATAGGTCGAAAGCATTGAGGACGCGAGAGAGATATCGTCCGTTCCGGTGCTGTGATATTCGGATAGTGTGCCGGATACCTGCCGAAGCGCCCTCAGCATGGTCAGCTTTTGAAAAGCGGTTGAAGCAAAATTGTAAGCAAGACCGCCGTACATTCTGAAAATTTTATTTGCCAAACGGCTGAAATTGACCGCCTCAACGTAGAGCTGAGCCGAGGGCGGAAGTCGACGGACGAGTTCTCGCTCAGCCTCGACAGTCATCTGTTCGGGAACGATCAAAAGAGCGGCTTGCTTATTTTCTGCGTCCTTTTCTATTTTGCGCAGTATATATTCGGTTTTTCCCGTACCCGGATCACCATAAATAAAATGTACCATTTTGTTTCTCAGATCTTTTTGATGATATTAATGTTTCTTAAGATTGTCGTTTTCCCTCGCCAGCTGTATGCGCGGTTATTGAAATCCTCGTCATTGTCAAGCGACTCCTCCGAGGGGGTGAGGATGACGTCTTTTGTGAACCATTCGTTTTTTGTGTAGATCGTACCGGATGATTTGGCGCGTTTCGTATGCGGACAAACCTCTTGGCAGATATCACATCCCCAAGCACATCCGTATTTTCTGATAATATTGATTTCTTCCTCAGTGAGATCGCCCTTTTTTTGCGTTATGTGTGAAACGCAATCTCCTCTTCCGGATAGCGTACCGGGGCAAGCCGCAACGCATGCGCCGCAATCTTCGCAGTAGGAGACGTCTGTGACGGCGGTATTGCATTCAATAT
>JBJDZD010000113.1:0-6794 GCA_051867815.1 Eubacteriales bacterium
CCATCGCGGTGAAGCACCGCCTCGTTCGCACCCATATTCTCGGCCTTTTGCGCAGCCATTACGGAGGGGATGAGATTGAGGGTCTTGATGTCGCAATGGAAGAAACGTGTGTCCGGCTCGGTAATGAGCTTGATCTTTTTGTAAACGTCCTTTGTCTTCATCGGGCGAAGCATGACCCAAACGTTGCCGCGGCTCATCTCGCCGAAGGCGTGGGCGCGCATAGCCGTGCCGCGCGTGACCTGGAAGTAAACGAACTGCTCACCGTCGTCAACCTGAGTGACGAGGCGGCGGATGAGCGCGCAAAGGTCCTCCGGCGTGTGTGGAATGCCTATGCAGAGCTTATCCGCACTCCTGTAAAGGCGCGCAACATGCTCCTCAAGTTGCCAGACTATGTGGTTGCGCGAATACGTAGCATCGTAAACGCCGTCGCCGAAATAGCAGGCGCGGTCGCACATGGGAACTCTCATATCCTCGATAGAGGAAATTTTACCGTTATAATAAGCCAAATTTTCCATTTTTACCGTTCTCCGATTTGTTATATACAAAAAGTATATCACCAAAACCTTGAAAAGTCAAGCCAAAAGCATTGACAAAACGTTTTTTTTATTATATAATAGAGTTTGGTAAAAATAAATTCTCACGGAGGATAAAATGGATAACGCAAAGCTTCAAATGCTCAAAGAAAAAGCCGTTGCGATCAGGCTCGGCGTTCTTGAGTCGGTACACGCGGCCGCTTCGGGACACCCCGGCGGATCGCTCTCGGTCGCCGATATCATGACTTATCTCTATTTCTCGGAGATGAATGTCAACCCCGAAGACCCCAAGAACCCCGACCGCGACAGACTTGTTCTTTCAAAGGGTCACACGGCACCGGCGCTCTACGCCGCTCTCGCTGAGAAGGGCTATTTCTCCAAGGACGAGCTTAAGAATCTCCGCCAGATCGGCTCTTTCCTGCAGGGACATCCCGATATGAAGGGTACTCCGGGCGTTGATATGACCACCGGTTCTCTCGGCCTCGGCGTTTCCGCGGCTTGCGGAATGGCTCTTGCCGCAAAGATCGACGGCAAGGACTATCGCACCTACGCCATCATCGGTGACGGCGAATCCCAGGAGGGCCAGGTTTGGGAGGCGGCTATGTTCGCCGCGCACTATAAGCTCGACAATCTCTGCTTCATTCTCGACCTCAACGGCCTTCAGATCGACGGCAAGATCACCGAGGTCATGAACCCCACCCCCCACGACAAGAAGTTTGAAGGCTTCGGCTTCAACGTAATTCTTGCGAACGCGCACGACTTCGAATCCCTTGAGGAAGCGTTTGCAAATGCTCGCGCTTGCAAGGGCAAGCCCTCGGTCATCATCGCAAGCTCCGTTAAGGGTAAGGGCGTTTCCTTTATGGAAAATCAGGCAGGCTGGCACGGTTCTGCACCCAACGACGAGCAGTACGCGATCGCCGTTGCGGAGATCAAGGCAAGTCTTTAAGAGGAGGGCATGAAAATGGCAAATAAGATAGCAACAAGAGAATCCTACGGTAACGCTTTGGCGGCTCTCGGAGAGAAGTACGATTTCGTCGTTCTCGACGCCGACCTCGCGGCGGCTACCAAGACGGGCATCTTCAAGAAGAAGTTCCCCGAAAGATTTTTTGACTGCGGTATCGCAGAGGGCAACATGATGACGGTTGCGGCAGGCATCGCAACCACGGGTAAGCCCGTTTTCGCATCAACCTTTGCAATGTTTGCGGCAGGCAGAGCCTTCGAGCAGGTCAGAAACTCCATCGCATACCCCCACCTCAACGTTAAGATCGGCGCAACTCACGCAGGAATCACCGTCGGTGAGGACGGCGCGACCCACCAATGCCTTGAGGATCTCGGCGTAATGCGCACCATCCCCGGCATGGTAGTTCTCAACCCCGCGGACGACGTTGAAGCCCGCGCGGTAGTTGAATGGGCACTTAATTATGTAGGTCCCGTTTACATCCGTTTCGGCAGACTTGCGGTTCCGGTAATATTTGACGAGGCAAGCTACAAGTTTGAATTCGGCAAGAACATGACTCTCCGCGAGGGTACGGACGTTACCATTATGGCGACCGGCACCATGGTCTACATGGCACTTGAAGCGGCGGATAAGCTCGCCGAGGAAGGCATTTCCGCGAGAGTGACCAACGTTCACACCATCAAGCCGATCGACAAGGACGACATCATCACCGCGGCAAAGACCACGGGTTGCATAGTTACGGCGGAGGAGCACAACATCATGGGCGGTCTCGGCGCGGCAGTTGCAGAGGTGGTTTGTGAGAACTGCCCCGTTCCCGTGCTTCGCGTCGGCGTTGAGGATAAGTTCGGCAAGTCCGGCAAGGTCCCCGCGCTTCTCGAGGCATACGGCCTTACCGCAGAAAATATCGTCGCAAAGGCAAAGGCTGCCATCGCGGCAAAGAAGAACTGAACAATATTTATGATTTATGAATGCACCGACCGAAAGGCCGGTGCATTTCGTATTGACGACCGACGCACAAACCGAAACGGTAAAAATTTCGCCCTACCTCTTGACAGCTCGCTCGTTTTATTGTATAATTATAGAACAAGTGTTCTATAGGAGCTGCAATGAAAAAGGATATACAAACAGAAAGAGAGATTGCGGTGTTCCGCAATTACGCGCGGCTGGGGCTTTCGGGTTGCAGCTCGGTGCTTGAGGTCGTTTGCCGTTTGCGCGGTATCTGCCGCGACGCGACCGCACTTGATATGATAGCGGTATTTGACACGCTTCGCCTCTTGGAGCTTTCGGGCGACACCGACGCCGTCCGCGCGGTGCGCGAGATATATTTTGCAACGGCAAAGAAGCATATAAGGCTCAACGAGATAACGCTTCGCATTCGTCGCCTTGCGGATGAATTACACGTTGACGACCGTACCGTTTACCGTCGCCTGAAAAAGGCGCGTGAGCTTTGGCGTTTTTTGCGCTCGGCGGAAAAGGAGCAGACCGCGGGCAACCGAGACCTGCTTACAAAACTGCTGAAATGATTCCCATGCCGTTGACAAAAACGCTTAAGTATGATAAAATAGCATTATCAAACTGTTTTGGGGAGCATTAGCATGAAAACCAAACTTTCAAAGAGATTCTGGCTTGCGCTCGTGCTGTTCGGGCTGATGGGTCAGATCGCTTGGGTCGTTGAGAACATGTATCTCAACGTATTCATCTATAAGATGTTTAACGCTTCGGCTGAGGATATTTCGCTGATGGTGGCGGCAAGCGCGGTTGCGGCAACGCTGACCGCCGTCTTTATCGGCGCGCTGTCCGACCGCATCGGCAAGCGCAAGCTGTTCATTTGCGGCGGCTACGTTCTTTGGGGCATCTCGATATTTGCCTTTGCTCTACTCAAGCTCGAGCTGATCGAGGCCATGTTCCCGGCGGTTGCAAGCGCGGCGGCACTCGGCGTGACGCTGACCATCGTGCTTGACTGCCTGATGACCTTCTTCGGCTCGTCGGCTAACGATGCGGCTTTCAACGCATGGCTGACCGACTCCACCGATTCGACGAACCGCGGTTCTGCCGAGGGCATCAACGCCATGATGCCGCTGGTTGCCATTCTCGCCGTTTTCGGCGGTTTTATGGCCTTCGACCTCAACGATTCCGCAAGCTGGATATGGATATTCACGATAATCGGTGCTCTCGTCGTCGTCATCGGCATTCTCGGCATCTTCATTATCGAGGATAAGTGCGCTCCACCATCCGAGACCGGCTATATCAGGAACGTTTTCTACGGCTTTATGCCATCCACGGTCAAGGCAAATCCCGGATTTTACTTCTACCTCGTCGCCTTTATCATTTTCAATATCTCAATACAAATTTTTATGCCATACCTCATAATTTATTACGAGGTATCGCTCGGCATGGCAGATTACGTCATCGTCATGGCGCCTGCCATAGTCCTTGCCTCCGCGGCAACGGCGTTTTGGGGCAAGGTCTACGATAAAAAAGGCTTCGGCTTTTCCTCTGCATTCTCAATTATCTGGCTGATCGCGGGATACATCGTCCTCTTCATTTTCAAATCAAAGCTGCCCGTCTTCGTCGGATCGCTGCTGATGATGTGCGGTTATCTTTCGGGAATGGCGGTGTTCGGGGCGAAGATACGCGACCTGACCCCCACCGGAAAAGCCGGCATGCTCCAGGGCGTGCGCATATTCTCGCAGGTGCTTCTGCCCGGCATCATCGGCCCCTTTATCGGCAAGAGCGTGCTTGCAAATGCGGAAAAGATCGTCAACAGCGACGGCACCGAGTCCTTCGTGCCGAACGCAAAGATCTTCCTTGCGGCTCTCGTGCCGATCGCGGTGCTTGCCGTCATCCTCATCGTTTTTTCGGCGACCCGTACGCCAACGCTTAACAAGTCACTGAAGACGCCATTTGAGGACGATACCTCGTCCGATTGGACGGAGTATCCACGCCCTCAGATGAAGAGAGACTCTTACACCTCGCTCTGCGGTGAATGGGAGCTTTCGATCGGAAGTCCCGGTCGCGAGCACGCGGTCGGCAAAATCAAGGTACCGTTCCCACCCGAGTCGCGCATTTCCGGCTGTGGCATGCAAAGGAAGCTTGACGACGACGAAAACTATGTCTATCGCAAGTCCTTCGTTATAAAAAAACAGGGTAGGGTGATACTGCATTTCGGTGCGGTCGATCAAAAGGCGACCGTCAAGGTCAATCACTTGACTTTCACCCACATCGGCGGGTATTTGCCGTTCGAGGCGGATATAACGGATGCCGTAAATGACGGCGAAAATATCATCGAGGTGGTCATTGAGGATCGGCTCGACCGCACGGAGGCTTGGGGCAAGCAGCGCGTCGAGCGCGGCGGCATGTGGTACACGCCAATAAGCGGGATCTGGCAAGCGGTCTGGCTTGAATGTGTCCCCGAAAACCATATCAAGAGCATAAAAATGACACCCACCCTTGAATCGGTCAAGCTTGAGGTCGAGGGCGGCGAGGATGAAAAGACCGTCACTCTCGGCGGCAAAAGGTACGGTTTCATCGGCAATGAATTTGAGTTGAAGGTGGATGAGCCGCACCTTTGGACACCCGATGACCCGTATCTATACGAGTTTACCCTTGAATCGGGCGAGGATAAGATTGAGTCGTATTTCGCTCTGCGCACCGTCGGAATCGAAAAGATAAAGGGCAAGTCGTACATCACTCTCAACGGTAAGCCCTATTTCTTCCACGGTCTGCTCGACCAGGGCTATTACAGCGACGGTATCTACACGCCGGCAACCCCCGAAGGCTACCGTTTCGATATACTCAACATGAAGGAGCTGGGCTTCAACATGCTCCGCAAGCATATCAAGATCGAGCCGGAGCTTTTCTATTACTACTGCGATAAATACGGCATGGTAGTGTTCCAGGACATGGTCAACAGCGGCAAATATAACTTCCTTATTGACACGGCTCTGCCCACCGCCGGCATCAAAAAGGGGATCACACACCGCGCAAGCAAGGCGCGTCGGGATGCTTTCGAGCGCGATTCGGAGGAGACCGTCCGCCTGCTTTACAACCACCCCTCGGTTTGCTATTATACCGTTTTCAACGAGGGCTGGGGTCAGTACGACGCCGATGAAAACTATATTCGCCTTAAGACATGCGATCCAACGCGTATATGGGATGCGACCTCGGGCTGGTTTGCGGAAAGCCGGAGCGACGTAACGAGCGAGCACGTTTACTTCAAGAAGCTTGACCTGAAAAATGATCCCGACCGTCCCCTGGTGCTTTCCGAGTTCGGCGGCTATTCCTGCAAGATAGAGGGACATTCCTTCAACCTCGACAAGACCTACGGTTACAGCTTCTTCACCGATACCGAAGAATTCGGAGCGGCACTCAAACGTCTCTATCTGTATGAGGTCGTGCCGCACATAGAGCGCGGACTGTGCGCCGCCGTTTATACGCAGGTCAGCGACGTCGAGGACGAAACGAACGGACTTGTAACATACGACAGGCAAATCGTCAAGGTCAAAAAGGAAGATATGGCAGAGATCAGCGCGGCAATCAAGAAAGCTTTTGACAAACAGTTCAAATGAATAACAAATCCGGCCTGCTCGGCAGACCGGATTTGTTATTCATTGTCTGTAATCCTTCAGGAAATCTCCGATGTCGCGGATGGCTTGCGCCATGCGCTCGGTATCGGGAAGCATTACGATGCGAAAATGGTCGGGGGTGGTCCAGTCGAATCCGCTTCCGGGAACGATGAGGATGTGCTTTTTGTGGAGCAGATCAAAGGCAAACTGTTTATCCGAGGAGATATTGAATTTCTTGATATCGAGCTTCGGGAAAACATAGAATGCCGCGTTGTTTTTAACGCAGGAAATGCCGTCGATCTTGGCAAGCTCGCGCATGGTTGCCGCGCTTTGCTCGTAAAGTCTGCCGCCGGGTCGCATCATTGCTCGCGTGCTTTCGGTATCCTTGAGCGCCGCCGGTATGGCAAGCTGGGGAAGGGTGGTGGAGCAGAGGCGCATTGCGGCAAGCTGGAAAATGCCCTCCATATAGTCCTGCGCCCAATCCTTGCGGCCGCTGAATACCATCCAAGCACAGCGGAAGCCGCAAATGCAATGTGATTTTGAAAGACCATTGAAGGTGACGGTAAAAAGGTCGGGGGCGAGGGATGCGGCGGAAATATGCTCAACGCCGTCAAGAAGCAGGCGGTCGTAGATCTCGTCGGAGAAAACGACCAGATCGTTCTCTCGCGCGATCTTTATCATTTCCTCAAGGATCTCCCTGGGATAGACCGCGCCGGTGGGGTTGTTGGGGTTGATAAT
>JBJDZD010000114.1:0-6646 GCA_051867815.1 Eubacteriales bacterium
CGCAAACTACAAGCCACAAGGTCAGAACCACATTTATGAGCAAAGCCAAGCGAGGTGAACGTCTTGCTACAAACGCTCCGTACGGATATATCAAGGATCCCGATAACAGCGGTAACATCATTCCCGATCCCGATACCAAGGATATCGTGATCCGTATCTTTAGAGAATTCCTCAAGGATTCCAATCTGAAAAAGATAGCCAAGGGCTTACAGAATGATCAGATCATTACCCCGGGGCAGTATCTGTATCAGAAGTACGGATACGTACACAGCGGTGTTGACATCACCGATCCTTACAGGTGGTCAAGCACCACGATACGTTCCATCCTCCGCAATCAGGATTATATCGGCAATACCGTAAACTGTAAGACGAAGGTCAAGTCCTTTAAGATCAAAAAGCAGATACGGTTGCCGAAAGAAGAATGGCTGGTATTCGAGAACACGCACGAGGCTATCATAAGCAAAGCGGATTTTGAAACGGCACAGAGCATCCTTGACGGTCGCAACCGTCCCGATAAGTCCGGCAAGGTTGATATCTTCCACAACGTGATTGCCTGTGCGAGTTGCGGGAATCGAATGTATCTTCACCGAGCCAAGACCATGCTTCCCGAACAAAATTATTACAGTTGCGGATATTATCAGCGAAAGGGCAAGGACAGATGCTCGGCGCATCAGATCAACGCCATGGCACTTGAGCAGATCGTCCTTCAGCAGATCCGCTGGGTGACCGAGCTTGCAAGAGAAGATCCCGAGGTGTTTTACGAAAAGGCACGCGCCAAGAAACGCGACGAGGATAAGAAAAAGCTCAAGGCGGTGAAAGCCGAGATCATCAAAGCACGCAAACGTATTGACGAGCTTGACCGCATCATTCAGAAGCTCTATGAGGACAATGTCAGCGGACGTATCACGGACGAGCGATATGATAAGATGGCGCAAAGCTATGAGACCGAGCAATCAACGCTATCAAAAAAGCTCGCCGAGCTGGAAGAAGCTGAGGCGAGCTATGGTGACGAGAGAAATTCAATAGACGATTTCATTGCAAATGCCAACAGGTTCATTGATATTCAGGAGCTGACGCCCGAGATCGTACACGCATTCATATCCAAGATATATGTCTACGAAAAGAAGGAAAAATGGTCACGCACAGAGGGCAACGACATCGACATCGTATTCACAGTAGGATTCAGAGAACAGCATACCGTAAGAACATCCGATGCTATCGCATCGTAGTTTGTCAAAGAAAGCACAGAAACAGAAGTACCGAGGCAAATTCATGCCTCGGTACTTCCGCCGCCTATTTCTCCGCTAAGGATGCTGAGGCGAGGAGCAGTCCTGCTTTATTGTGTCACATCGTTAATCAGCGCGGCGATCGCGCTTTTGGACTGCAAGCCGCAGAGTCTCCTGACCTCCTCGCCCCTCTTCACGGCAACGAGCGTGGGAACGCGGACAATGCCGAAACGCTTTGCAAGCCCCGGCTCGGCATCAACGTCCACCTTTCCGAGGACAAAGTCGTCTCCCTCCCCCGTAAGCTCGCCGAGGACGCGAAACACCGTGCGGCAAGCACCGCAACGCTCGGCGTAAAAATCAAGCAGTACTCCCTCCTCGCCCGAAACCGCGGCTTCGATATTGTCTTCGTTCAGTTTGATTTCCTTCATTGTATCCCTCCCATGATTTTTCGTTTACATTATTATGCACCGTTTTTGAATTTCCACAGTCGAAAGCGGCGACAATTTCATTTTCGCCAAATAATTCATAATTTGTACTTGACTTTTTCCCATGTATGTAGTATAATAATGATGAATGCGGCAAGTCGCAAGCCGGCCGAGAGCAATCGCTTTATTACCTATTTAATAAACTCGTTCGCCTACATACCGCGCCCGACGTCGGCGGAGCATTGCCACACACAAAACATTTTCTTTAAAGGAGAAAAACACAAATGAAGAAGATTCTCGCAATCGCTCTCTGCGTAGTTATGGTTCTCGCAGCCGTAGCATGCACACCCACCGTAACCGAAAAAGAGTACAAGCTCGGAATGGGCATCGTCGTAAGCACCGCAAGCTCCAAGACCGGCACCGCACAGGTTGACGCTACCGTTGCCGCAGTCGTTCTCGACGCCGAGGGCAAGATCGTTGCAGCTCGAATCGACGTTGCTCAGAACAAGATGACCGTTACCGACGGCGCTGTTGATACCGCTAAGGTATTCGAGAGCAAGAGAGAGCTTGGCGACCGTTACGGCATGGCAGGCAAGGTTGATAACAATGGCGACGGCGTTATGCTCGAGTGGTACGAACAGGTCAACGCTCTCGAGACCTACCTCGTTGGCAAGACCGTAGCCGAGGTTGAGGCTATGACCACCCAGGAAGTTAACGCTCACAACATCTCCACCGACGAAGCACTCCTCACCGCAGGCTGCACCATGGACATCGTTGCTTTCCGCGACGCTGTCGTTAAGGCTTGCAAGGATGACCAGGCTATGACCTTCAAGACCGCTTCCGACTTCACCGTAGGCGTTGCAGTTAACACCACCGCTGCTGAGTCCACCGCCGCTACTGCAGATGCAGAAGGCGTTGTAAAGATGTACTCCGATTTCGCTGCTTCCGTTATTGTTGACGGCAAGATCGTCGCTTCTCTCAACGACGCTATCCAGCCCCAGATCAAGATCAACGCTGCAGGCGAGATCACCGGCGCTACCTTCTCCGACACCAAGCGCGGCCTCAAGGAAGACTACAACATGGCTAAATACGGTGCAAGCATGGATAACGACGGCGACGGCCGCGTTCTTGAGTGGTACGTTCAGTCCGAAGCGTTCTCCAAGTTCGTTGTCGGCATGACCGGCGCCGAGGTTGAGGCTATGACCACCAAGGAAGCAGGCGGTCACCAGATCTCCGATAACGCTGACCTCCTTTCCGCAGGTTGCACCATCCAGATCACCGGCATCAAGGCAGTTGTTGCCAAGTCCGTTACCAACGCAAGATAATCAAAAAAACCACGGGAGATGGGAATTGTGAAAAAAATCAAATCAATTACCTGTCTTTGTCTTATTTGGGGGCTGCTCGTCTTTTTGACGGGCTGCCCTCAATCTGCTACAAAGACAGAACCGCGTGGAAAGGTGTATTTCACATTTTTTGACACAGTTTCCTATATTTACAGCTACGCGGGAGATTCCGAGGCGGTTTTTGACGAAAATTGCGCCCTTGCCGCGAGCATTCTTGAAGAATATCACGCGCTTTTTGACATTTATTACCCCCACAGCTCCGACTTTAATACCCTTTACGACGTCAACAAGAACGCCGGCGGCTCGCCCATGAAGGTGGACGGGAAACTCATTGATTTCCTGCTTTACGCCAAGGAACTTTACGAGCTGACAAACGGAGAAATGAACATCATGATGGGTGCGGTCCTCCGCCCCTGGCACGAATGCCGAACCGCGGCAAAGGACAACCCCTCCTCCGCCGCAATACCGACAAAGGAAGTGCTTGACGAAGCTGCTTCTCACATCTCCATCGACCTGCTTGAGATCGACGAGGAGAATTCCACCGTCCGCATCACCGACCCGGCGGCATCAATAGACGTCGGCGCGCTCGGCAAGGGCTACGCCACCGAAATGGCGGCTCAGGCACTTGAAGAAAAGGGCGTAACGTCCTACGTACTCAATATCGGCGGAAATATCCGCATCATCGGCACGAAGCCCGACGGCTCCGGCTGGCTAACCGGCATAAAGGATCCCGCCAACAGCGATTCCGCCTATGCCCTCTACCTGACCTTGTCAAATACCTCGTGCGTAACCTCCGGTGTTTATGAAAGATTCTTCACCGTGGGCGGCGTACGCTATCATCATATAATAGATAAAGACACCTGCATGCCCTCCCGGCATTTTGCGTCGGTGAGCGTCATTACTCAAAACAGCGCGCTTGCCGACTGTCTTTCCACCGCCCTCTTTTGCATGTCCATTGAAGAAGGACAGGCACTCGTTGAGAGTCTTGAGGGTGTTGAAGTCCTTTGGATAACCGAGGACGGAACGCAGTACCAAAGCTCCGGGCTTTCCGCGCTCGTTACAGAAAGAAAACAATAATAAAAATAATATATAAAAATACAGGAGGAGTGCTGTGATTTTCAAAAAAGAAGTCTCATCCCTGCATGTTCCGCACAACAAGAACACGGCGGGATGCGAGCCTGTGAAAATTGATACACCCAAAGAAGTTGTCCTTCCCATGAACATGCATCTCGGCTCCGACGCAATTCCGATCGTCAAGGCCGGAGACCACGTATACCTCGGACAACTCATTGCAAATGAAGGCGAATGGCTTTCATCCCCCGTTCACGCAACCGTTTCCGGCACCGTAACCGCCGTTGAACCCATCCCCACCGCTTCCGGCAAGGACGTAATGGCCATCCGCATCGAAAGCGACGGCAAAATGGAAAAAGACCCTGCAATGAAGGCTCCCGTTTTTGATGATGCCAAGAGCTTCCTTCAGGCAGTTCGCGAGAGCGGAGTTGTGGGTCTCGGCGGCGCGGCATGCCCCATCTACGCAAAGTTCAACGAGGCGACAGGACCCGACTACAAGGTTGACACCGTCCTCATCAACGCCGCAGAGTGTGAGCCTTACATCACAAGCGACCACAGAATGATGCTCGCGCACTCCGACCTCATCGAGGACGGCATAAACTACATGCGTAAGTACATGGCCAACTACCTCTCAAACCCCAGATTCATGATCTGCATCGAGAAGAACAAGCCCGATGCAATCCAAGTGCTGAAGGAGCGATTTGCAAACACCCCCGACGTTATCATCCACGAGCTGAACGCCGTCTATCCCCAGGGCGCAAAGCAGGTAATGCTCTACAACGCGACGGGGCGCGTGGCCATTGCCGGCAAGCGCTTCCCTGCCTTCGGCGCGCTCATCATCAATGTTTCCTCCATTGCCAAGCTCGCCGAATACCTCAACACGGGCATGCCCCTCGTTGAGCGCATCGTGACCGTTGACGGTCCCGCCGTAGGCAAACCCGGCAACTATATTGCCCCCATCGGCACCTCCATCCGCACTCTCCTCGAGCTTGCCAAGACCGATCTCGAGCAGGTCGGTAAGGTCGTTGTCGGCGGCCCGATGAACGGCACGGCAGTCGTTTCGCTCGACAGCCCCATCGTCAAGGTCTCCAATGCCATTCTCGCATTCGACCGAAAGGGCGCAACTCTTCCCGACCCCACCGCCTGCATCCGTTGCAGCAAGTGCCTTGAAAAATGCCCCGTTAACATCAGCGTTTACGCGGTTGAAAAGGCACTCGCCGTAAAGGACGAAGAGGAGCGCGAAAAGGCTCTCATTGATACCGGCGTTCGCCAATGCGTTGACTGCGGATGCTGCTCCTACGTTTGCCCTGCGCACCGCCCCCTCCTTGCAATCAATCAGGACGCAAAGAAGTGGCTCAAGGGCTACGCGCGCTCCAAAAAATCGAGATAAGGAGGAAGAATGATGAAAAAGCTTTCCGTATCTGCGGCACCGCATATCAATTCCGGTGTCTCCACGCGCAACGTAATGCTTGACGTCGTTATTGCCCTCGTACCTGCGGCAGTTGTCGGCGTTATCCTCTTCGGAATCAAGGCACTCCTCATGATCCTCACCTGTGTGGCAAGTGCCGTTATCGCGGAAGTACTCGTCAACCTCTGCATGAAGAAAAAGCAGACCGTGGGCGACTGCTCCGCCGTTGTCACCGGCCTTCTGCTCGCCCTCAACCTCTCCACTAAAGTCGCGCTTTGGCAGTGCGCCCTCGGCTCGGTATTTGCAATAGTGGTCGTTAAAGGGCTATTCGGAGGCCTCGGCAAGAACATAGTAAACCCCGCCATCGCCGCACGCGTGCTGATGCTCCTCACCTTTACGTCAGTTGCCGGCGGCGCGGCGATCGCTCCCCTGTTTGATCTCTCCTTCCTCGGCCAAGCAGTTCCCGAGATCGCGGCAGGCGCGACGCCCCTTGAGTACCTCAACGGCGGTGTCGAAGCGGCAGCACAAGCTCCCTCGCTTATTCAGCTCCTCGTCGGCGCATACGGCGGAACGATAGGCGAGACCTGCTCCGCTGCGCTCCTCGTCGGCTTTATCTACCTTGTAGCGCGCAAGACCATTAAGTGGTACGTTCCCACCGCCTTCGTCGCAACCGTTTTCGTTTGTTACCTCATCAGCGGCGGCTTTGACTTCGGTTTTGCGCTCTCGCACGTTCTTGCCGGCGGTGTTCTCCTCGGCGCCATCTTCATGGCGACCGACTACGTTACCACCCCCTCGACCAATCTCGGACGGGTCGTATTCTGCGTCGGTGCCGGACTTTTGACCTTTGCGATCAGATATTTCGGCTCCTACCCCGAGGGCGTATCCATCGCCATCCTCACCATGAACCTCGTCACTCCTTTCATTAACGACCTGACCAAGAAAAAGCCTTTGGGAGGTATCAAATAATGAACGTTAAGCATCTTATTAATACCATTCTCATCCTCTTGGCTGTTTGCCTTGTTTTCGGCGTTGCCATGTTCGGTTTGAATTTCATAACCGGACCCATCATTGAAGAAAACAACAAGGGCGCACAGTTTGCTCCCCTTTTGGCGGTCTTGCCCGACGGCGAAAGCTTCGAAGAGATCGACGTTGCCGCGGCAGGTCTGCCCTCCA
>JBJDZD010000115.1:0-6604 GCA_051867815.1 Eubacteriales bacterium
TACTATTTTTGCTGATGCTATGTGTTAAAAAACCGTAAATTTTAGTGAAATTAAATCAAAGATCGGTAATAAAGGGCACGATCATCGGATTTCTGCCCGTTTCCTGAGCAAGCATCTTGGCAAGCTCGCGTCGGATGCGCTCCTTTATTGCTTCAAGATTCGGCTTTTTGCCGTAGTTCAGCATGTCCGAGAGGATTTCCGAGGTGCGAACCTTGACGCGGTTGAGCAGTTCCTCGGAATCGGGGACGTACACGAAGCCCTTCGTGATTATTTCGGGCGGATTGATGATATAACGGGTGCCGAGATCGACCGAGGCAAAGACTATGAGTATTCCGTCCTCGGAGAGGTGGAGACGGTCGCGAAGCACCGCACCGCCGACGTCTCCGACGCCGAAACCGTCAACGAGCGTTCTGCCGGCGCTTACCGTTTCGGTGTATGCTGCGCGGTGGCGGCTTACGGAAAGCACCTGTCCCAGCTCGCCGACGAAAACGTTCTCCGGTGGCGTACCGAGGTACGCGGCGAGATTGCGGTTGGCACAGAGGTGGCGGTATTCGCCGTGGATGGGCATATAGAATCTCGGCTTTATGAGCTGATAGAGGAGCTTTATCTCCTCCGAACTTGCATGTCCCGATGCGTGAAGGCCGAGCTGAACGCTGTCGTGGATGACCTTGATGCCGTTGCGCGAAAGCTCGTTGATTATCCTGCCTATCAGCTTCTCGTTGCCGGGGATGGTGCTGGAGGAGAAGATGACGACGTCGTTCGCGCCGAGGGTGATATCGCGGTGGTCTCCAAATGCCATGCGGTAGAGGGCTGACATAGGCTCGCCCTGGCTTCCGGTGGAAATTACGGTGATGTCGCCGGGGGCGTATTGCTTTGCGTCCGCTATCGGGATAATAGTGCCTGCCGGGGGCGACATGTAGCCAAGCTCAATGGCGGCGGAAACGACATTCTCCATGCTTCTTCCGCTAAGGGCGATGTGCCTGCCGTGGCGGAGGGAAACGTCAATGATCTGTTGAACGCGGTGAACGTTCGAGGAGAATGTGGAAATAATTATTCTCTTTCCCTCGTTTGCGGTGAAAAGGTCCTCAAGAGTACCGCCGACGCTCTTTTCGGAGGGTGTAAAGCCGGGGCGCTCGGAGTTTGTGGATTCGCACATCAAGAGGGTAACGCCCTTTTTGCCAAGCTCACCGAACCGCGCAAGGTCGATCATCTCACCCTCGATGGGGGAAACGTCGATCTTGAAGTCGCCTGTGTGGATGAAAATTCCGCTCGGCGTGCTGATTGCAAGCGCGCAGGCGTCTGCTATGGAGTGGTTGACGTGTATGAACTCAGCCGAGAAAACGCCGAGCTTGACGGTATCTCCTGCCTTGATGACGTTTAGCTGAGGGGCGAACGGCATGCGATGCTCGCGAAGCTTGCCCTTGATAATTCCGACGGTCAGGGCGGTGCCGTAAATCGGAATGTTGAAATGGCGGAGCAGATAGGGAATACCGCCGATGTGGTCCTCGTGACCGTGGGTCAGAAGCACGCCTCGGAGCTTGCTGCGGTTCTCCTCAAGATATGCAAAATTCGGTATGACGAGGTCAACGCCCGGCATGTCCTCCTCGGGGAAGCCGATGCCGCAATCTATGATGATGATGTCGTTCTCAAACTCAAGCAAGGTCATATTTTTACCGATCTCGCCGAGTCCGCCGAGGGGAATAACCTTAACGCATTTTTCATTCTTGCGCGGAGCGTTCGACTTTTGCGGCTTCTTGTTTCTTACGTGGGTCTGCGCCCTGGGCTTATTTTCCACGGGCGCGGCTTTCTCCGCTTTGTTCTGCGCGGACATGCCGCGCTTCTTTTTCGGTTCTGCGCTTGCGTTTTCCGCAAATACAGTCGCCGTAATGTTCTTTTTCTTAGCCATATAATCTCCTTTTTTACAAATAGAACCAAAACCTCTGCCTTTTTGGGGGCGAGGCGGTATGAAGTATTGATTTTTAATATGTAAACCGTCCTATTTTCTTCAGACGGCCGAAATCTAACGAATATTATATCACATTATCATGCATTTGTCAACTATAATATTTCCGCCGTTGGCAAAACTTATGCGCTGTGTCAAAAAATTACAGTAAATTTTTAGAAATTTGCTCAAAAAGTGTTGACAAATGTCGAAAACCGTGGTATAATGGATGTAACATCAAATTACACCAAATATAACCATTTAACAGGAGGAATTTCCAAATGAAATCCACAGGAGTTGTAAGACGCATTGACGAGCTGGGCAGGATCGTGCTTCCGATCGAGATACGCCGTTCGCTGGATATTAACGTCAAGGACCCGGTTGAAATTTTTATAGACAATGAGAAGATCATTCTCCAGAAGTACTCCCCTGCTTGCATTTTCTGCGGCGACGCGGACAACATCGTTTTCTTCAACGGCAAGCGCATCTGCGCAAAGTGCCTTGAGGAGATCAAGAACAAGCTGTAAGATACCCGTTGACGGAAACGTAGCATGACTCGCAAGCGAGCCATGCTACGTTTTTTTATTCTTCCAAATACTTTTCGGCTTGCAGATTGAACATTTCGGCGTATTTACCGCCCTGCTTCATCAGCTCGTCGTGCGAGCCGACCTCGATCAGTTTGCCGGAATCGAACATATATATCCTGTCTGCCATACGTGTAGTCGAAAGCCGGTGCGAGATGAAAATGACCGTCTTGCCCTCGGCGTATTTGAGGATGGAGCTGTTCAGCTCGTATTCGGCAACGGGGTCGAGCGCGCTTGAAGGCTCGTCCATTATCCAAAGCTCGTAGGGGCGTGCAAAAACACGCGCGATGGCGACCTTTTGGCTCTCGCCGCCGGAAAGATTTGTTCCGCTCTTGTCAAATTCGCGTGTCAGCAGGGTTTTAGTGCCAAGCTCCAGCGTGTCGAGCTTATCATTGAAGCCGGCGGCCTCCAGCGAGCGCGCAACCGTTTGCGCATCGCGCTCTTCGTCGTAAGCTCCCGACATAACGTTCTCCGCAATGGTAGTGGAGAATATCTTGAAGTCCTGGAAAACGCAACCGATCCTTTCGCGATACGCGGAAAGATCGTATTCCATGACGTTACGACCGTTGTAAAGTATCGTGCCCGAGCTGGGGTCGTACAGACGCATAAGCAGCTTGATGAGCGTGGTCTTACCTGCGCCGTTGTAGCCGACGATGGCGATCTTCTCGCCTCGGCAGATCTTAAGATCAATGCCTTTCAGCGCGTCGCCGCTTCCGGCGTTTTCACCCACCGGCTTTTTGTGGTCGGATTTATGCCATTGATACTTGGGATTGGACGAAAAATCATATGTAAACGATACGTCCTTAAGCTCCAGTGACTCAAATTCGGGAACATCCTTGCCGCCGCCCACGACGTTCGGCTTGTAGTTGAGGAATCCGTAGTATTTTTCAAGGTAGAGGCTGTGCTCGGCAAACTTCATCAGGGTCTCCGTGAAACTGCTGATGCTTCCGTTGACGCGCCAGATAAGTCCCACCGTTGCAGCAAAAAGACCGACGAGCATTGCGCCCTCAAGCAAGCGGAAGAACATATAGACGACGATACCGAGCTGTACTGCCTCCATTGCGAAGTTGTAGAAAAGGCCGTAGATGAGGAAATATTTGAAGCCGTATTTGCGTTGGAGCTTGACGATATCTTCGTTGTTTTCATCTGCTTCGCGCAAAAGCAGGTCGTCTGCGCGGCTCAGGCGTATCTCTTTGGCGTAATCGGGCAGGTGGTAAACGCGGTTTATGTAGCCTCGCTTGCGGAAGAGCGGCTTTCCTTCCTTTTGATGCTTGTAGTTTACCTTGGTTCTGATATAGTTGACCACACAGCCGATAACGCTCATTGAGAGCATTACAACTATGACGATCGTATCGATGTCCTCCGCCATAAGCGTGCCGATGATGGTGACCAGCGTAATGGTGCGCGATACGAGAACGCAGACGTCCTCAATGACCTTTTTGGCGCGCGCCGCCGCCTCGTCCATCGCCCATACGAAATCGTTGTAAAACTCCGGGTCGTCATAGCAGGAGATGTCGATCTCGCGCGTTTTCTCAAAAAGCTCAACGTGGAGCTTGTGGTTGATGCGGTAGTGGCATATCGGCTTGAACACACGGTGATAGGTGCGTGCGAGGGCGATGTGAGCTATCATGAATGCGGCGTACCACATGATTATCCGGGCAACGATGGCGAAGCCGTCGCCGCGGTCAAGCGCGTTGAATAGCTTGAGGGTAAATACGGCGCCAAGCGAGTTGGCAAAGCCGCCGACGATACCCTCAACGAGAAAGTGCGCCAGAACGTATTCGGGCGTAAATCTGCAGACCTTCCAAAAGAGAACGGCGTTGTTTCTGATTATCCTTGCCGGCGATTGACGCGGCTCACGGGGCTTTTTTTCTTTTTGCTTACTCATGCTCCTCACCTCCCGAATAATTCTTTGCCTGAAGGCGGAACATTTGTGCGTACTTGCCGCCCTTTTCCATAAGCTCGCGGTGCGTGCCGGATTCAATTATCTCGCCGTCCTCCATCATGTAAACGCGGTCGGCAAGGACTGCGGAGGAAAGGCGGTGCGAGATAAAGATAACGCTTCTGCCCTCGGTGGCGCGTATCATGCTTTCAAACATTTTGTGCTCGGCAATGGGGTCGAGCGCGCTTGAAGGCTCGTCAAGAACGACGAAGGGTGTTTTTTCGGCAAAAATACGCGCCAGCGACACCTTTTGCATTTCGCCGATCGAGAGATTTACGCCCTCGTCGTCAAATTCGCGAGTCATGATGGATTCTATGCCGTGCGGCAGGGTCTCTATCTTGCTCCAGGCGCCGCTTTCCTTGAGTGCCTCGGTGACAAGCTCGTCGTCGCCCTCGCGCGGGAGGCGGAGCGTGACGTTCTCCTTAACGCTGAAGGAAAACAGCTTGAAATCCTGAAAAACGCTTCCGAAAAGGGCACGATAGGTGGACAGGCGGTAGTCCTTGATGCTTTTGCCGTTCAGCTCGACCACTCCGTCCGTGGGGTCGTATAAGCGCAGAAGGAGCTTGACAAGCGTCGTCTTGCCGCTTCCGTTGCGCCCGACGAGGGCAATGCGCTCGCCCTCGCGAATCTTAAGATTTACGCCGCGCAGGGATTCATTCTTTGCGCCCTCGTACTTAAAATGAACGTTTTTGAATTCGATATCGCCCGGCGCGGCGACCTCGGCGTTCTCGTCCTCTTTGATGGTCGGCTCGTAGTCGAGGAAGTAGCGCACGTCCTCAATGAAAAGTGAATGCTCGGAAAATTCCGCAAAATACTGCACCATCGTTGAGAGCGCGTATGAGATATTGCCGATCGAATTGAGGATGATAAGGCAATCTCCTATCGTCATGGAGCCTTGGCCCGGCCCTATGGTGCGCCAAACGGCGTAGAGGGTCGCGCCGAGGATGGTGACCACCTCAATGCCGAAATTGCGGATAAAATCAAGCAGGGCAAGCTTTGCACCGTACTTTTTCGTCAGCTCGATCTGATCGCGGCGAACCTCGTTCATCATGGCAAGCTGACGGGGGAAAAAGCTGCCCATTCGCATTTCCTTTGAATACTCGCCGAGGTAGAAGGTGCGGCGAACGTAATTATACTTTCGGATAATGGGCTTGCGCGCGGTTGAGAGATCATGCTCGATGACCTTGCCCTTGCGCCGCACAATGCCGAGCGCGAAGGGAATGAGCGCGAAAATGATGAGCACGGGGTCGATGGTGAAGATCAGAAACGAGGTCAGCGCAAGTGAAATGAAATTCCAGATGAGGTTATCCAGCGTATCCATGACCTTCCAGACGCGATCTTCCGTTTCATCCATTGCCTTTACGTATTTGTCGTAAAACTCCGGGGTCTCGTAGCAGGCAAGGTCGACCTGTGCCGCCTTGCGGTAGAGCTTGCGGCGCAGGGTGTGGGTGATCTTGTGGGAATAAATCGGTGAGATAGTGTTCCAATAGAAGCTTGAGGCGAGCCAAATAAGTATTGCCGACCCACCAACGGCGACGATGTAGATGATGATGGAGCGAGGCTGCCATCCCGTGCCGGATACGCTGTCAACGATAATGCGTATGAGATAGGTATAAAGCAGGAAGTTAAGCGGCGCGTTGATGAAGGTCATCAGGTAGTAGGTTATGAAATACAGCTTCGAGGTATCCCAGACCTGGCGCAGGGCAAAAACGTTGTTACCCACCGTGCGTCCGAGGGGAATACGCTTCTTTTTCTTTTCTTCCTTTTCCTTTCGCCTCTGCTCGCGCTTTTTGTTTTTATCGGTTTCTTTTTTGCTCATAGTGTTCCTTTCCTTAGATGAATCAGTAAAAATAAAAGCATACAAAGCCTCTTGTATGCTCTCAATGCAGATGTGACACTATCGGGGCGAATGCCCGGAGGAAATCAAACGTACATTGAAAGCTTTACTCGAGCGCTTCATATTCATTTCCTCCTTTCCTTTTAACTTTATCTAGCCAATTGTAAAACTGCGTTTTACAATTGAGACCCGAGCGGCGGGGAACGCGCGCTTATCTCCGCCGTTCCAAAATCGAAGATTTTGGCGGCTCCCCTCGGCGCGCGGACTCGCTTTGCTCGTCTATGCGGTGTTTTTTCGTC
>JBJDZD010000116.1:0-6363 GCA_051867815.1 Eubacteriales bacterium
TCCGCAACCTTTTGAAAAAGGTTGACGAAAACTTTTCATCATTTGGTTTGTGCGTTGGTCAACGAGGGGCTTTGCGACTTCGTCGCACGTCGAAAGATATGTAATTTCGTTCGGGTGACGGTGGCTTAATGCCATCAAATTCCATAGTCCGCTTTTCTTTTTGACACCGTCGGCGCAAAAAGAAAAGCTTGGCAAAAGAAAAACGCCATGGAGAGTTTCGCGCTCTGCGGAGCGCGACTCAAGGCTCTGCCTTGAGAATCCGCAACCTTTTGAAAAAGGTTGACGAAAACTTTCGTCATTTGGTTTTTGCGCAGTCGGCGAGGGGCTTTGCGCCCTCCACCTGCGACGCCTTCCCCAAAAGACGGGCTAAAACTTTCGGTCATTTTGTTTTCTTCATGATCAAAAGCCGCGCAGGGTCTGCGCGGCTTTGGGTCTATATTCAGTCGTCGTAATGCTTTAAGTAATCAATAAGCTCTTCAAGGCTTTCGATCTTCGGCTTTTTGCCCGCATTTTTCGGCCTTTGCGCGTGTACCATTGGCATGCCGTTCTCATAGTCGAGCTGGCGAGGCTCGTATTCCTCGTTTTCGCGCTGACGGGTATAGCCGCGGTATTTCCAGGATGGTGCGTCGGCATCGCGTCGCCACGGTCTGTTATCCCAATAATAGCCGCGGAACGGGTCGCGCTGCAGACACATGCGGTCAAGTATCGCGTCGTGCAAACGGTCGCGAACGGATGCGTATCCGGGGTCGTCGATCAGATTCTTAAGCTCGTATGGATCGTTTTCCATGTCGTACAGCTCGTCCTCGGAAAGCAGATTGATCGCCAGCTTATATCTTCCGTCGGTGACGGCGCGCATGGGCTGAAGTCCGCCGTAGATATCGTGATCCTGCTCAAAACGCGTAAACTCAAAGAACACCAGCTCCGGCGCTTCCGCACTCGTGTCCTTGCAGGCACAAAGTATGCTCTCGCCCTGCAATACCTTCGGGATCGGTATTTCGAAGAATTCCAAAACGGTCGGGCAAACGCTTATATGGGACACCGGATGCTTTGTGTAGACCGTGCCGCGCTCGCCCTCGGGGTGGCGCACGATAAAGGGTATGCGCGCAACCTCGTCATAAGGAGCCGGGCCTTTGGCAAACAGGCAATGCGACTGCAAAAGGTCGCCGTGGTCGGAGGTGTACATGAGCATTGCGCTCTCCGGAGCGGCTTTTACGACCTCACCTATCAGGTGGTCGGCAAATGAATTACAGCCGAAGAAGGCAGGGGACGAAATTTTGAGGCCTTCACGGTCCTTTTCTCTGTTGCCCTTCTCGTCCGCCCAGACCTTTTGGTGGGTCGGCTTGCCCTCAAGCGTATCAAAAACCGATGGAGTTTTCGGGAATTCGTAGTCCTTATACATTGAAGCGTAAGGCTCGGGCGATAGACTCGGGCCGTGCGGCTCGTCGAAGGATACCACGAGAAAATAATCCTCGTCCTTATATTTTTCCATGAAGTCAAGTGCGCGGCGAAGCACTCTGCCGCCATACGTAAAGCCTTCATCGACGTTTTCGAACTTCATCAGCTTTGCCGAGCGGGATTTTATCCTCTCGTCCTCGGTAAGCTCGTCAAGGTACGTGCGCATGTCGTACCAATAATCGGGATCCCAGCCCTCGGGGCAACGTCCGTTGCCGAAATAATCCGAGCCGTCAAGATGCCATTTTCCGATGTAGGCGCAATGGATACCGTTGTCGGTCAGTCTCTGACCGATGGTCTTAACGTTGTCGCCAAGCGCCATGCCGTTCGCCCACGAACCGTTCCACGAGGGATAGGTTCCGGTAAAAAGTCCCGCGCGCGCAGGGCCGCAGACGGGCTGGGTCGTATATGCGCGCTCAAAGCGCACGCCGTCCGCCGCAAGGGCGTCAAGGCAGGGTGTGGCAAGCCCCGTCTCGCGGTAGCAATTCACCATATCCCAGCGTTGGGTATCGGTCATTATAAACACAAGCTGTTTTTTCGGCATCGTCATTCCTCCGAACCAATAATCTTTTCCATATTAATTATAGCACACAATCTTGATCATTTCAAGGCCTTTGTAATTGACTTTTTGTCGAAAACATGCTATAATTAGTCAATACGACCCGAAAGGACTGTTCAAAACCGATGAAACGCCCCCTTTCTCTGCTTTTGGCTCTCATTTTAGCCCTGCTTCACCTCTCCTCGTGCGCCGGTACGACGGCAGACGCCGTCCTCGTCCTCAACTTTGGGGAGAGGATCAGCATAGACGACCTCAGCCGCTCGCAGACGACGACTGTCACGATAGTCGGCTTCATGTCGACCGAAATGCCGCAGTCCGGCAGTCATTTTTATCTGATGAACATGCCGCGCCAAAGCACACCTTACAACATCCCGAACACCTCAAATCTGATGAACACCGTTGCCGTCTGCGCAAAAGACGGCGAAGCCTTCAAATACACCGACTGTGCCGTTCGCGTTACCGGCACGCTTGAATTCGGCAGCTTCGTGGATTCGCTCGGATACGAATACAATTATCGCATCAAGGATGCCGTAGCCGAGATTCCGGACGACGGTGACCTGACCGACGAGCTGCGCCTCTGGCAACTGCTGGCAAAGTCAAACATCATATCCGAAATATACAGGATTTACAATTACGTCAGTTTTCTCTGCTTCTGGCCGACCTACACGGCACCTTTTCAAGACAAGAACGACTACCTCTACCCCGACGACGCCGTATATTTCTTCAAGACCGTCGGAGCGGACTACCATTACGGCTACGCGGAAAATTATTTTTCCGACATTGCCGCAACCGTCCGCGGCATCGGCTCCGAGCGGCTCGAAGCCTTGCTTGAGAACATCGAAACCCTGAATTCTCTCGCCGAGGATGCGATAGCCGAGCTTGAAGCCGGAAATTACACCGTTTGCGAGGAATACACGAACGCCTTCGGAGACGGGCGCTCGCAGTACAAGATGAACAAGGTGGACGAATACGAAGCCGCAATAGATGCGGCCTACCGTGAGTTTGCCGAATGGCTCGCTTCGTGGGAAATATGAAAAAAGACCGGCCGGGTACCCACCCCACCCGTCCCCTCCCGTAAACCGGGAGGGGATGCCAGTTTGCAGAGGAGTAACATTCAGCTTCCTGCCTTTTCCCGATATCCGATAATTCTGCATCGGCTGAAAGGGACACCACCCCCAGCCCCCTCCTCGTAAACCGAGGAGGGAGGGGGAGAAAACAGTGTGCAAACTCCATTGCAAAGCTTTCCGAACATCGAAAACACAAAACCAATATTAAAAGAGCAACCATTTTGCAAATTTTGCAAAGCAAAATGTACCGCTCGCGCCGCGGAGCGAAGCGGAGACGGCAGATGTTGCTATATTTTTTTCGCAAACTTGTGTTCCAAAACGAAATTACGGCTCCCACCTCAGCAGATATTTTGATTTAATGGTTTTGGCGATAGCCAAAACATACCTCTTGCGCCGCGGAGCGCAGCGGAGACGGCAGATGTTGTTTCAATGTTTCCGAAAACCCGCGACTCCACAAGCAAAATTATCCGAATTGCCCAATCCGCGCCGTGGCAGAGGCGTTTTTTCACGGATTTGCTCCGCAAAGCCGTGGAAAATGCTCCGATGCCCAACCCCGTGTCTGGGTTGGGCGCATGGCGCGAGCCGTAAGGCGAGCGCTTCGGAGCGCTTTACGCCGAGGGCGTGGCCTTGGGACGGCGCGAGCAGTTGCTAATAATACAGATAACAAGGAAAGCAACCTCGTCGGCCTACTCCGTCCGGCCGCTCGGTTGCTTTGCGACTTCGTCGCCCGGAGAAAGATATATAATTTCGTTCGGGCTACGGTGGCTTTATGACGTCGAACTCCTTCGTTCCGCTTTTTCTTTGGGACTGAAGCCGCAAAGAAAAAGCTTGGCAAAAAGAAACGGCGTTCGGGAGATTTCGCGCTCTGCGGAGCGCGACGAAGGCTCCGCGCCTTGGATGGCGCCGCCTTTTGAAAAAGGCGGGCGAAAACTTCTCATCATTTGGTTCTCGCGCAGTCGGCGAGGGGCTTTGCGACTTCGTCGCCCGTCGAAGGATATATAATTTCGTTCGGGTGACGGTGGCTTAATGCCATCAAATTCCATAGTCCGCTTTTCTTTTTGACACCGTCGGCGCAAAAAGAAAAGCTCGCAAAAGAAAAACGCCATGGAGAATTTCGCGCTCTGCGGAGCGCGACTCAAGGCTCTGCCTTGAGAATCCGCAACCTTTTGAAAAAGGTTGACGAAAACTTTCGGCATTTGGTTTGTGCGTAGTTCGGCATCGGGCTAAAGCTTTTCGGCAATTGGTTTGCGAAAATGTCGTTATCAAAAAATTGACCGATTCATTTGATCACTCATTTGAATCGGTCTTTTTCATTAATGATGGCAATGCTCGCAGGTTGCGCAATCATGGAAAAGCTTGCAATCGTAAGCAATTCCGTTCTTATCGTAATAATCCTTTATGGCGTTCTTGATCGCTTCCTCGGCAAGCACGGAGCAATGCATCTTGTGCGCGGGAAGGCCGTCAAGCGCCTCCGCAACCGCCTTATTGGTCAGCTCCATGGCCTGTGAAAGCGGCTTGCCCTTGATCATTTCGGTCGCCATCGAGCTTGATGCGATGGCCGAGCCGCAACCGAACGTTTCAAATTTAACGTCGGTGATGACGTCGTTCTCTATCTTAAGATAGATCTTCATGATGTCGCCGCATTTTGCGTTTCCGACCTCGCCGACGCCGTCCGCATCTTCAATCACACCGACGTTTCGGGGGTTGCGGAAATGATCCATAACTTTTTCGCTGTATAATGCCATTTTTTGTTCCTCACTTCAAAACGAATTCTTTTTTGCCGGATTCGAGGTCGCGCCAAACGGGCGACATTCCGCGCAAGAGCGAAACCACGTCCTTGACCGCCTCGATAATATACTCAACTTCTTCCTCCGTGTTTTCCTCGCAGAGCGAAAGACGGAGCGAGCCGTGTGCGACCTCGTGCGGCCTGCCGAGTGCCAGAAGCACGTGGCTGGGGTCGAGCGAGCCGGACGTGCATGCGGAACCGGACGATGCCGCTATTCCCTTGTCGTCAAGCAGCAAAAGGAGAGATTCACCCTCAATTCCCTCAAAGCATACGTTTACGTTGCCGGGCAGACGCTTTTCGCGGTCGCCGTTGAGAACCGAATGGGGAATCTCAAGCAGTCCCTCGATAAGTCGATCGCGAAGTCCGATAAGCTTTGCGGAGTTTTGCGCCATGTTGGTGCAGGCCTCGTCAAGTGCCGCCGCCATGCCCATGATTCCGGGGATATTCTCGGTACCTGCGCGTTTTCCGCGCTCCTGTGCTCCGCCGTATATCAGATTCTGAAGCATGATGCCCTTCTTGGCGTAGAGCACGCCAACTCCCTTCGGTCCGTGGAACTTATGCGCGGCAAGAGAGAGCATGTCTATATTTTGTTTGACGACGTCTATCTCAATATGTCCGGCGGCCTGAACGGCATCCGTGTGGAATAGGACGCCTGCCTCGCGGCAGACCGCACCTATCTCACAAATCGGCTCAACGGTGCCTATCTCGTTATTCGCATACATGACCGAAACAAGGCAGGTCTCCGGCCGTATGGCGTTCTTTACCTGCTCGGCGGTGACGAGGCCGTTACCGTCAACCTCAAGAAGCGTTATCTCAAATCCCTGCTTGCCCAGCGCCTCGAGCGCGTGCAGAACTGCGTGATGCTCGATGGCGGTGGATATGATGTGCTTTTTGCCCTTTTTTTCACCGAGCTTGGCCGCGGTGATGATTGCCTGATTGTCTGCCTCGCTTCCGCCCGACGTAAAATAAATCTCGCGTGCCGTGCAGCCGAGGTGCGAGGCTATCCTCTCGCGCGCATCGACAAGAGCCTCGGCGGCCGCCTGACCGTCGCTGTGAAGACTCGAAGGGTTGCCGTAAACCTCACTCATGTAAGGAAGCATCGCCCTTATTGCCGCATTGCTCATTTTTGTCGTTGCGGCGTTATCTGCATATATTCTCATTACTTACCTCTTAATAATATGGCATTCGTATGAAATCGAAAATATTATACACCAAGTCGCCTCTCTTGTCAAGAGGGAACGGCGGACTAAATTGATTATTGCACATCTTTTTTCAAAAAAAGCAAAAAACTTTGAAAAAAGGTATTGACAAATGTTTGGGATTGTGATATAATACTATGCGTCCAATACGGAACGCCAAGATGCTGGTGTGGCTCAATGGCAGAGCAGCTGATTTGTAATCAGCAGGTTGTTGGTTCGACTCCGATCACCAGCTCCAGGGGGAATTCCCGAGCGGCCAAAGGGGGCAGACTGTAAATCTGTTGTCACTGACTTCGGTGG
>JBJDZD010000117.1:0-6265 GCA_051867815.1 Eubacteriales bacterium
ACTCTTTCGGGCTTGACGGTGAGGTTACTCTCTCTGCGTACGCGGACGGCTCCGAGACCGCGTTCTTTGAAACCTCTCTTGCCCTCCGTTCGGGCTTAGCCACGGAGTTCGAGATAAAAGAGGAGCTTAAGTCCTTCACCTCGCTCCGTCTTTCGCTCGACACAAACGATGGCATCTCTCTTGACGACGAGTACGTGATTTACGACGTAAAGAGTGAGGAGATATACAGCATTCTGATCGTCTCCGAACGCCCCTTCTTCCTGCAGACCGTGCTTGAATCGGTCGGGCATAAGAAGGTCACCGTTATTGACCCCGACGATTATTCCGCTTCTTCTCGCGGTTACGGCCTTTACATCTTTGACTGCTGTGCCCCCAAAACTCTTCCCACGGACGGCGCCGTATGGTTTCTCGATCCCCCCGGAAGCATTCCGGAATCCGGCTTCAGCGTTCAGGGCGAGGTCGTCCTCTCGCGTGGAGATCTTATTGAAAAGTCAAATTCCACGTCTTCAAGCGCCGTTACGATGCTTCGGGACGTTTCGGGCGACGAGATATACGTTGCCGAATATGTAAAATGCAGTCTTTACCGCAATTTCACCACGCTTTTCTCCTATAAGGGAAATCCCGTGATATTTGCCGGAAGCAATATGGCAGGTCACCGCGAGGTGGTTTTTGCCTTCGACTTGCACACCTCAAATCTTCCCATGCTGGTGGATTTCGTCGTGCTTATGGATAATCTCATGACGTTCTCGTTTCCCGATGTCGTCGAAAATACCGATCTGTATGCCGGAGACAGCGCGGATATCAACGTTATTGCAAACTGCGAGAGCATACGCGTTGACAGCCCCCTCGGCAACGTTACTTATCTCAGCACCGACCGGGCAACTGCTTCTTTGGCACTTGCCGAGGTCGGAACATATACCGTGACCGTGACCGTTTCGGGCATTCCGCGAGTATACTATATCCATTCCGCGCTTCCCGAGGCGGAGCGCGACCCCGCACCCGAGGCGGCGAGCATCGCCCTCGTCGGTCAGGCAGAGGATGAAGGCTTTGACGGCACGTACGATCCGTTGATTCCGCTCTTTATCTTCCTTGTGCTGCTTTTCCTCTGTGATTGGTTGGTTTATTGCTATGAGAAATATCAGCTTCGATAATCCTTGGTGGCTTCTGCTTCTGATACCGCTTGCACTCGGCGTTATCATACCGTATGCAGTTGCCGTAAACAGGGACAACAAGAGCAAAAGCACCGTAGCATCCCTGATAATTCACATAATCATCGTGCTTTTGATCGGTCTCGGCGTTGCCGGAACCGTAATAACGAGTGTTATGACCCAAACGCAGATAATCGTCGTAGCGGATGTTTCACATTCGGCTGAACGTTCACTTGACGATATCGACGCATATATCGCACAGATAGGTTCCGCACTTCCACGCCACTCCGCTCTCGGTGTCGTTTGCTTCGGCAAGGACTATATTCTTCACACCGAGCTTGGAGAGGAGCCGACAAGCGTAAAGGACGCGGCTGTTGACGGCTCTGCGACGGATATCGCATCTGCTCTCGATTACGCGGCAACGCTCTTCGGCGATGACGTTCTCAAGCGTATAGTCCTGATTACGGACGGATCGGAGACGGTCAGCGAGGATGTCTCGCGCATGGTCTCGGCGGTTGAACGCCTTGTTGCCGCGGATATCGCCATTGATGCCATTTACCTTGACAGTAATCTTCCGGCAGATGTTAAAGAGATTCAGCTGACGGGCGTTGATTACGTCGGCGCGACCTATCTCAATCACGAGACCACGGCAGATATCCTCATTCAGTCAAGCTGTGAGGTAAACGCAACTCTTTCGGTTTACCGTGACGGTGTCAAGCTTTCCGATCGCGCAGTTGTGCTTTCACAGGGCTATAACGTAGTAAACTACGTGCTTCCCACAGCGGAAAGCGGACTCTTTGATTACGAGGTTCGCATTGCCGCAGAGGGTGACACATCGGCGTATAACAACAGCTATTCATTCTCGCAGAGGGTAAGTGACGAGCTTCGCGTCCTAATGGTCACATCCGTGCTCGGAGATATTGAAGCCGCAAGTCGCATGTTCGGCTCGTCCGCAGAGCTTGACGTTGTATTCCTCCCCGAGGATATCAGGGATTTCAATAAGGCTACGGCGCAGTATAAGGATTCCGAGAGTGTTTATATCATTCCGGACGTCAAACACGTCCCCTGCAGCGTTTCGGAGCTTTGCGTTTACGACCAATTTGTTCTTTCGAACGTTGATATCCGCGACATCAATAACGTTTCCGCCTTCGTAGGCAGCCTTGAAACGGTCGTTTCCCAATACGGCAAGAGCCTCGTAACCTTCGGTGATACCAAGATACAGAATAAAACGGATGCAACGCTTGAGAGCCTTGAGGATATGCTTCCCGTTAAATTCGGCAACAGCGCCAAGGATTCCAAGCTCTTTACCATAGTTATCGACGTTTCGCGCAGTATGTTCCAGGCATCGCGCCTCGCCGTTGCAAAGCAGGCGGCAATACACATGCTTTCGATGCTCGATGACGATGATGACGTCATAGTCGTCACTTTTGCAGGCGATATCGTGGTCGCACAGGCAACCACCAAGGCGTCCAACCGCCAAGAGATAGCCAAAGTCATCAATTCGCTCAGCCCACAGCAGGGAACGTCGATAGGCGGGGGACTTGCAAAGGCGATCGAAATGATGCTTCAGCACGACCATGACGAAAAGCAGGTCATGTTGATAAGCGACGGCATGAATTACACCGCCGAGATCGTCAAGATCGACGGCAGAGAAATGACAGCCACGGAGGTCGCTTCGTATATGGCGGCAAACGACGTCACAGTTTCCACCATGAACCCATACAACACCGACAGCATCGGCGTTCGCATGCTCAAAAACATAGCTTCAAACGGCGGCGGCGAATATTATTACATCGCAAGCGAAAAGAGCCTTGAGGACCTGATATTCTCCGAGGTCGGAGACGATATCACCGAGTCCGTGGTCAATAAAGAGTCCGTCGTTCACATCGGCGCGGCTAAGGACGACGTCATGAAGGGCGTTCCATATCTCCCGTCGGTGCCGGGATACGTTCACAGCAAGGCAAAGATAAGCGCAACGACTGTCCTGACGGTTGATTACACCAAGGCGAACGGAACGGTCGTCGAAGTGCCGCTTTACTCCTATTGGAAGTACGGAAACGGCCGCGTTGCCTCGTTCACAGGCTCGATATCGGGCGAGTGGGCGGCAAATTGGCAGGGTACGGACGGTCAGACCTTCTTCTCGAATGTTGCCTCCGTCAATATTCCGCAGGAGAAAAAGGACTATCCTTATACGATGGACGTTCATTTTGACGGTATTTATTCAAATATCGAGATAACCCCTGCGGTGCTTGACCCCTATGCCACCGTCGATGTCACGGTAACGCATCCGGACGGCAGAGAAGTGACCGAAAGGCTGACATTTGACGCCTCCCGTTACTTCTACGGCTTCAAGACCGATGCTTTGGGCGAATATGCCGTCAAAATCGTTTACACCACGGCAACCGGAGCCTTTGAGGCGGATACCGTGTTCCATATTTCCTATTCCCCGGAATACAACAGCTTTGCAAACTTCGATGCCTCGAATCTCTATGCGGCGATAAGACATCACGGAAGCGTTCTTGAAGGCGAGGTACCCTCGCTCCGTGACGACGATGCCGAGGTCACGACCTACCGCCTGACCTTCACCGTCCCCTTTATGATCTCGGCGATCATTCTCTACGTCATTGACATCATCGTCAGAAAAATCAAATGGGCGGACATCAAGAGCTTGTTCAAAAGCCGCGCGAAAATTTGAGGAGGGGATCGCATGAAAAGAATAATTTGTTTACTTCTCGCGCTCGGCACGCTCTTTGCGCTCTGCGCTTGCGGTGAGCTTGTAACTCCCGTCGGTCCCGGAGGGCAGACAGAGCCGGGTGACACCTCTTCATCCAATCCCGAGGATCTGATTAACGATCCGAAGGCCTTTACCGTCTCGCTCCGTTATAACGGAGAGCAGTATTTTCCGCGAGAGCAGGACACCGTCATCGCCCAATGGACGGACGGCTACTCTTTCCATACTGCCGAGGTCGGTGACGACGGCTACGCACGCATCGCAGGTCTCGACGGTGACTATCAGGTAACGCTTAAAGGTCTGCAGGACGGCTTTCTCTATAACTCCAATGCCTACGTTGCAACCAATAACGATCGCCACGTCATTATTGACGTTTACAAGCCCATAAGAACCACCGGAAACGGCGGCGGTATGTACGATTGCATCAAGATAAAAAAGACGGGCGTTTACCGCGTTGAGCTAACGAGTGCGGAACAAAAGGTGTTCTTCCAATACACGCCGGAGAAAGAGGGGACTTATTCCGTCGAGTCGTGGGTCAGCACCGCAGAGGGCATATACAACCCCAAGGTAGACGTTTACTACGGCTCCAGCGCATACAAAACGTATGCCTATACGCTCGATAACGGCGGCGTTTGCGACGGCTATACACAGAATTTCAAGCATATAGTCGAGGTCGCGGAAGAGCAGATTGACAGCTCCGGAGGCGGCGCGGCATTCACCTTTGCCGTACATTCCGAATCCAAGGACGGTACTTACCCGGTTTATATCGACTTCGTCATTCAACTCAACGGCTCCTTTGATCTCGGCCTTGCCGATAAGGACCTCGTCATTCCCGAGGAGGATTTCGTTCAAACTCCCGAATACAACGGCTACACCTTCAAATGGGCGGAAACGGACACTCGCGGCGTTGAAGGCAGATTCGTCTTTGACGGCTCGATGTTCAAGCTTTGGAAGAATGAGGACGGCGGCGACGGCTACTATCATCTCTATGACGAGGCAACCGGTACCTACGGTGCCATCCTCTATGCCAAGATATCATCCCCACACCGGTTCACCGAGGCGCCCTTCACCTCAATCGAGGATGCAGGCAACTCCTCCCTGACCGTTTACGGCACGCAAAACAACAAGCTTCTCATTGAGGGGCTTGAGGATCTTTTGGTGGACCCGTTGGATTACGCGCCCAATGCTTCGGGCGGCTCTTATTTCTGCGTTCACGATTGCCCCTGCCGCGTCGGTGACGCCGATCACGCGCCCGGCATAGGCGTTTGCGGTGAATCGTGCCCGAGATGCTCACAGGACTGCCGCCATCTCCCCGATGAGATCGTGGCGCTCTTCGATACCGACCTTACGGACGGCATCGACCCCTCGCCCGACGTTGAAAAGGTAACCATTCGCGATACTCACGGAGGACTTATCGCAGTCCCCAAATATCTTTGCGGATACGCTTCATACACGAACTCTGACGGCGTTTATGCGGTAACCGAGGAAATTCGCGACTTTTTGCAGGGCTTCAGCATAACCCAACGCTATTTTGCGGACGGTCAGGGCTGGGTGGAAAGCAATCCCACCGTCAAGGTTGATGCCAAAGAGTCCGACCAATGGCTCTTTGCCTGCGGCTATTATGTCAAGAAATGACATATCATTTAACTGATTTCAATTAAATTGAAATAAATTTTTAAGGAGGTCTTTTATGATGAAAAGACACGTTTGTACACTCATTTGTGCTATGCTCATCGTAGCAACCGTACTTGCATTCGCAGGTTGCTCGGCGCACCAGCACACCTACACCGATGCTTGGTCGGTTGATGCCGAGAATCACTGGCACGCCGCTACCTGCACCGATGGCAACGACTGCTCCGAGGCAGTAGCATCCAAGGCAGCGCACGTTGATGCAAACTCCGATAAGATTTGCGACGTTTGCGGATACGATTACGATCACACGCACACCTACGCTGAAACCTACAGCAGCGATGCAAGTTACCATTGGTTTGCCGTAAGCTGTGGATGCACCGTTGACGGCAAGGATAAGGCAGCTCATGTTGACGCCAACAACGACGCCACATGCGACGTCTGCGGTTACAGCGACCACACCCATGAATTCAACAAGGAAGCATGGGTCGCTGACGAGAACAGCCACTGGTATGCTCCGACCTGCTCCCACAGCGTCAAGGATTCCGAAGCTGCTCACTCCTTCAATGACGTTGACCGCTGCGAAGTCTGCGGCTACGTTAAGGGCGGCAAGATCTCCGTAAGCTCCGCTGTTTCGCTCGGCGAGCACTACGCGGATCTCGTAAACGGCGGTGTAATCAGCATCGTTTCCGATTCCAACGGTTACGTTTCCGAAAAGGCCGTTGCCTTCACCTTCGGCAAGGACAACGTCGTTTAT
>JBJDZD010000118.1:0-6204 GCA_051867815.1 Eubacteriales bacterium
TCAAATCAAATATTTGGACATGTTCGCCGGCATTGGTGGGTTCAGATCAGGACTCGCTAAGTTCGGCGATTTTTTTGTCCCCGTAGGTTTTTGCGAGATAGATCCATATGCTCGGAGAGCCTACGAAGCAATCTATGAAACGAAAGGAGAACTTTTCTTTGAAGATGCAAGACAGATCGATCCCGAAGAATTACCGGATATCGACCTTATTTGCGGCGGATTTCCTTGTCAAAGCTTTTCAATCGCTGGAAAACGAGGTGGATTTGAAGATGCCAGAGGAACTCTGTTCTTTGAGATCGCTCGGATTGCCCGAGTTAAAAGACCTAAGTATCTGCTCCTTGAAAACGTTCCCGGACTCCTATCGCATGACGGCGGCAGGACGTTTGCGACCATCCTCAATGCGCTTTCAGAATTGGGGTACAATGTCGCATGGCAGGTGCTTAACAGCGCGAATTTCGGAGTTCCCCAAGCCCGAAAAAGAGTGTTTCTTATCTGCTATCTTGGAGAAGAATGCCCCGGAGAGATACTATATTTCACCGACGCAAATCCAAAAACTATTGTTCAAAAGCTCGGTGGTAGACAAGGCGACCGAGTCTATGATCAAGACGGACTAAGCTGTACACTCACGAGCAACGGCGGCGGTTTCGCCGGAAACACAGGGCTCTACTCCGTAGGACAGCTTCCCATCAAATCCTTGACAAAATCGGGCTTTCAAATTGCCGAACCCGGCGACAGCATTGATTTAGCATATCCGAATCTGAACACCCGTCGTGGTAGAGTCGGCAAACAGATCGCACATACGATTACGCCGAATATCACACAAGGTGTTTATTTTATCGATATGAATCCCGAACCCAAGATCACCGAGCTTGCCCGTTGCATCACTGCCCGACAGGATGCAGGTATCAGCAACCGCAGAGGTGAGCATTCCGGAGTCTTGGAAAAGGCAGAAGAAGGACCAAGAGCAGTCCTCACCCCCGACCGAGAAAAAATCCGTCAGCAAGGCAGACGAATGAAGGATCCCGAAGAACCCATGTTTACGCTGACAACGCAAGACCTTCACGGCGTTGCAGATAACGATAGGATTCGCAAGCTCATGCCAATTGAGTGCTGGCGTTTGCAGGGCTTCACCGATGAACAATTCAATAAGGCTCGTGCGGCAGGTCTCTCTGATGCAAGGCTTTATAAGATGGCAGGTAATGCGGTAAGCGTACCCGTCATCACAGCCCTTGGCGAGATCATCAAACGAGTCCACGAAAGCTCACTGAAGGAGGCCGACAATGGCTAATGACATTACCAACAGACTGAGATTCGACAAATGCTCAAAGGAACGCTGTCGAGAGATACTCGAAGCCATTCAGATCGAGGATGTCGGATTCGGTTCTATCGATTTTAACAAGATCATTCCCGAACCCTCCTTCACCTCCGATCAAGAATGCATCAAGTGGCGTATCAAGAATTGGGATACCAAATGGGATGCCTACGGATACCGTGACGGAATCAAGTACGACGAAGATAAGAACGAAATCTGCTTCTTGACTGCCAACCGTTCCGCACGGAAGCTCATCCTTGCACTCTCCCGTCAGTATCCCGACGTTCTCTTCGAACTGCGATACGCAGACGATAACTTCGGCTTTAACGTAGGCGAAATCAGCATTATGGCTGGTGAAGATTTTTACGGCAATATCCCCAAGGATAACACATTTGAAGCACAAGAGATGGCGGCAGACATTATGGGATTCAAACTCGAATTCGATATCGAATCCGCATCCGGCTACGTGCGAATGATTGACAAGAACCTCTTCCAATACTGCGAAGGAGTTCACGTATCGCAGAGCTTTCAATGCGATGCTTCACTCGGTCACCCCGTAGTTCTTTGCTATGACTTTGACAACAGCAAGGTATGGCTTGAAATGTATCCTCTTCTCGACGAAGATGACGAGATGTATGAAGATATCAAGAACAGCATTCAGGCATGGGGCATCCATCCCTGTGAATCGTGGGATGATTTCAACAGCTACGTTCAATGTCTCGGAGATGACGCCATGGAAATGGCTTACCATGAAGACGGGGGGATATCGATGTGTTAACCTTCTTCATTGGGTTGATGGTTGGCGGCATCGTTGGTGTTTTCACCATGTGTCTGTTTCAAATCAACCGAAAATAAGAAAACAGTAATAAGGTCGTTTTGCAAAAGAAAAGCAAAACGGCCTTTTCTTTTTGCAATTCGGTCTTGGAAAGGATCCGAATGAACAGCTTTATGTCGTGGGTAGGCGGTAAAAAAGCATTGCGAGATGCTATTGTCTCAAGGCTTCCAAATTCCTGCGACAGATACGTTGAAGTGTTCGGCGGTGGCGGTTGGGTGCTCTTTCATAAGACACCCGGAAAATTTGAGGTGTATAACGACTTCAACCCCAATCTTGCCAACCTGTACAGGTGCGTAAGGGATCATCCCAACGAGCTTTGCGAAGAACTCCGATATTCGCTTAATTCAAGAACAGACTTCGAGCATATCCGAGAGGTACTCAAAAGCAAAACCACTATCCCCGACATCAAACGTGCCGCCTACTTCTATCAAATCATCAGACAGAGCTACGCTTCAGGGCTTGACTCCTACGGTGCTCAACCCCATAACATGTGGCGTAACTTTCCACTGATAACCGAAGCGTCAAGACGCTTGCAAAGCGTGGTAATCGAAAACAAAGACTTTGAAAAGCTCATTGCACAGTATGACCGCCCGAACACCATCTTCTATCTCGATCCTCCTTACTACGAAACCGAGGACTACTACGAAGACGTTGGGTTTGGACGAGCCGACCACGAAAGGCTTTGCAATGCCTTAATGAAGATCAAAGGCAAGTTCCTCCTCTCGTACAACGACTGTCCCGAAATTCGGGAGCTGTACTCCAAGGAAGGAATTATGATCGAGTCCACCACACGCATCTCGAATATTGCCCAACGGTTCGATGCCGGAAAGCAGTATCCCGAATTGCTTATTTCAAACTATGACACCTACGAGGAAGGAGTCCTCGCAAGGCAACTCACACTCTTCGATGATTTCGAAGAAACACAAAAAATACTAAAGGAGCACAAGATTATATGGAAATCAAATGTAAAGTAAGTTTCGCCCTTCCCGAAGAGCTCATCAATGCTCTGAACATTACGGAAGATACTGCAATCTATGCGTCGTTTTCCGAAGGACGAGTTGTTCTCGAAATCGCCGATGAGGACGAGTATGACGAGGATGAATACGACGAGGAAGACTTCGATGAGGACGATTACACCGAGGATGACCTCTACGATGATGACGATGACTACGACTGCGATGAGGACGATTGCGATCATTGCGAGTATTTCTGTCAGCATTGTGGCAAGTGCGTACTCAACTGATTGGAGGTGACCGACATGAGCAAGATATACAGACTCATTGGCAAAGAAGGCCGAACCACGATCCCTTTCGATATCCGTCTCAAAATGCGCATCGGATACAACAGTCTCCTCTCCTATGAAATGAAGGACGAAAACACCATCATCCTCCGCCGTGAGAAGGTCTGCGACCACTGCAGAGATACCGATGTGCGTGAAGGCTCGATTCTCGACGTGGTCAACAGCCTTACCGAAAACGAGCAAAGAGCTCTCCACCGTTACCTCTCCATCAAACTCAATGCTGGTAAGGAGCGACGCTAATGCCTGCACCGTTATATCTTTACTCGTTCCGTGAAGCCAAGGAACACGACGAGGTTCAGGACTGGAAACAGTCCCATGCGGAAAATATCCGCTGTCGTGATGCTATTGACCAAATGGTGCGAGAACGTTACCGAAACAGCATTCTGCCAACCGATATCATCAAGGACGCATGCTCAGAGTTTGGCATTGACCGTGTCGGCTGGGTGTTAGCCACAACCGTCAGCGAAAACAGCAACGACGGAAGATACCGACCGGATACCCGTCGTTGGTCGATGCAAGCCTTCTACACCCCCAACGACTCTCGCAACCATGAATTCGAGCTTCAGACTCATCCCGAACTGGTCAACGGCATGGTTGGACAGTACAGAAAATACCTGTCCGAGGAACTTGGAATTCTCACACGAGATGCTTGTTTGCCTAACAGCAACGGCGAGGACTACACCGAGAAGCTTCTCATCCTGCACACCGACGCTCTTGCCGAGGAATACAAGAAAGGTGAATTCCAGTATTTCTACGCAAACGGTGGAAACGGTTGCCGTCCGACTTCAATCGGACGGAAGGTTTTCGGCTTCTTCGTTTCGGACGGCGAAAAGACTAACTTCGTCCGTGGTGACTTCATCGGAATCGCCGATCCCGAACAAGTCCCCGATTGGGTAAACGAGAATCTCGATAAGTACCTGCACGGACAGGAAAATGCAGAAGACGGAGGTATGAAACTCGAATGAGAATCAATATCTATCAGATCGATGGTGACAAGGACACCAACAGAGTCAAATTTGAGGGATACGAAGAAACCTTGAGGTATGGCGGTATTAACCCTGCCACATATAAGTGCGTATTTCATGGCGATGTGGACGGCGACCTTGAAGCGGTATATTGCCTCTTCAACCTTCCCGACCATCCCGGAACCTTCCAAGGTCATTCGCTCTCACTCTCCGATATTATCGAGGTAGTCGAACCCTATAAAGCACCTTACGGCGTTGTCGAATATCTTTCAACGGATTCCGACGGCAACCCATACGTGGATTCAAGAATGTTCTGCGACACGAAAGAAGAATTCGATGCAGAGGTTTGGCGTTGTAAAATGAGCAACGAGTTTATAAGTTCTGCTGTGCTTCATGGTCAAGACGTCGAAATTGGTAATTATTTTGTTGACCATGTAGGCTTCAAAAAGCTTGACGCGTTCGACTCTTCTCAATGCGCAGAGATGGACGGTTTGCGAATGCTGATGATCCAGCCTCACAAAACGCCCATTGTTACCTATGTCAAGGACGAACTCGATGACCTTCAGAGAGCCGTAAGCGACCACTGCGAGGACTCGTATATCGAATACACCTATCCCTTTGATGATGACTGTATGATACTCGGAAACGAGGAAGCCAAGCTCATCGGAATGGAAGGAAATCGCAGACTCGGTGAAAGCATTTACGCAGGCCCCATCTTCATCACGAGAGATGACGGTGTTGGTGGCTTGTGTAGTCTCACCGATGAACAGGTCACCAAGTATAGCGAGATGTTCGCAGACCCCCACGATATCAGCCCCGAAGAAACGCAAGCCGACGTAGGCTTCACTTTCTATGGTTGGTGATATCCCATCCGACAAGTGCGCAACTGTCGGATTTTATATAGATACTACTGAAGAAAGGAGGATCAACTATGGCTTCTAAGAAAGGCTCCGGCAATGCTGCTCCTACACAGAACGAGCAGAAGAAACCTACCGAACAGGCAGAAAAGAAAAACGAAGCTGTGCAGAATGAAACTGAACAACAGCCTATCCCTAACATCACCGTGAAGATCGACAAGCTCTTTGACGATGATAACAAAAAGCTCAAGGCATTCGCTTCTGCTAATGTCGGCCCCTTCGCTGTTCATGGCATACGTGTCTTTGAAAATGAAAAAGGCACGTTCGTAAGTATGCCTTCCGTCTCCTATAAGGACGGACAAGGCAACACGCAGTACGACGAAGTATTCCACCCTGTGACCAAGGAAGCGCGTGAAGCACTCGTCAAGCACGTGATCGACGGGTATACCCATGCGCTGGAACAGGCACAGACCGCAAGTCAGGCTCCCATACAGGCGAACGGCAGTCAGACCATGCAGCAGATGTGATCTGCACCCACATTCGGGGAGTGAGAAAAAGTCACTCCCCGTTTTCATTTTCTCGCCAACAAACCAAAAACAAAAAACAAGAAAGAACGAGGTAATCAAAACATGAAGAAACTCATCAATTCCATCAAAAACAAGTTTAACAAGGCAGTCGTATCTGCCAAGACCGCCATCGAGTCCACCTCCGGCGAAGGATATATCGACACCGGCGTCAAGATCATCATCGGTGTCGTGATCGGCGGCGTTATCCTTGCAGGTCTCTACGCACTCTTCAACACCACCATCATCCCCACTCTGACTTCCAAGATTCAGAGCATGTTCAACTACGCAGGTTAATCGGAATTGACCTGCAGTAGTCAAACCTGCTAAGAAAAGTCAATAGGTTTTTCGAAAATAATTGAGAAAGTTTTT
>JBJDZD010000119.1:0-6034 GCA_051867815.1 Eubacteriales bacterium
AGAGATATATAGATCTCAAGGCGGTAACGGACGAGCGAATTTGCGACGGCTTCTATTTTGCTTCCGCTTTTAAGTATTTTAAGAAGATCATCGAGAATCCCGATGTTCTTGAAACACGACCTACCGAATTGATTGAGGACATTGATTGATATCCGATGAAAAAGGTGCCGACCTCCCGGGTCAGCACCTTTTCGTCATTTCCGAATTTCGATCATCAAGCGTACGGCTTGAACGGCAGTCTTGATGGCTTTGTCGGTGTCGTGCTGTTCTTCTGCATCGGTATCAAGGCCGAGTTTTGCTCTTTCCTGATTCCAAACGACGTGGAATACGGCACCGCAACGTAGTCCGAGAGCTGCTCCGACAACGAAGAGCGTGGATGCCTCCATTTCGCTTGCAAGAACACCGAGACGCTTCCAAGCTTCCCATTTTTCGTTGAGAGCGGATGCGGTGGGCATTCTGTTCGGACTATGTTGGCCGTAGAATGAATCCTTGCTTTGAACAACTCCGGCGTGATAAGCGTAGCCGTTGCCTTTTGCAGCTTCGATCAGAGCGAAGAGAACGTCCGGGTCGGAAACGGCCGGAAACTCATAGGGCGCATATTCGCCGCTCGTTCCGTCCTGCCTTACTGCACCTGTGGCAACGACTACATCCCCGGCTTGTACCTTGGTCGAGATCCCGCCGCAGGTACCGATGCGAATAAATGTATGCGTACCGCATGCCGCCAGCTCTTCAACGGCGATGGCGGTAGAGGGTCCGCCGATTCCCGTGGAGCATACGCTGACCTTTTCGCCAAGGAGTGTGCCGGTAAATACTGTGTATTCACGATTTTGAGAAACAAGAGCGGCGTCGTCGAGATAAGCGGCGATCTTCGGTACGCGTCCGGGATCGCCGGGAAGAATGCAGTAGCCGCCGACGTCGCCGGGGCAACAGTTAATATGGTATTGGAGACCTTCGGTCTTAAGCATGATATACCTCCAAAGATGGTTATTATATATAATATTATTGCAGAAAATTATTTAAAAATCAAGTGTTTTTGCGTAATTTCTTTCATAATTTTACAAATCAGTCACTTTATGAAGACTATAATTGCAGTTCATGCAGTACGGAGTGCGCAAAATTGCAGAATTTGGCACAAATCAATAAATAATTGCACAAATTATGAAAAATTCTCCTAAAGGTCTTGCAAAACAACCGAAAATGTAGTATAATATATAGCAATTACCGAAAACGGAGGAAAATTAATGATAGAGATATCAAAAAAGTCGAATCTGCTTGAGCAGAAGTCATACAGATATCAGCTTCAGGATATTAAAGAGCCAAATCTCTACCGTGAGATATATACATATACCGAGGTGCCCAAGATCGCTTTTAACCATCGAAGGGTCCCTCTCGGCATGCCGCCGGAAATCTGGATCACCGACACCACATTCAGAGACGGTATGCAGTCGCAGGCTCCGTATTCGCCCAAGCAGATCGTCGATCTGTATAAATTGCTTAACAAACTCGGCGGCCCTAAGGGTATAATAAGAGCTACTGAGTTTTTCGTTTACAGCGAGAACGACAGGAAAGCGCTTCGCGCCTGCCAGGAGCTTGGTCTTGAGTTTCCCGAGATAACGACATGGATCAGAGCCAGCCTCGAAGACTTTAAGCTTGTAAAGGACCTCGGAATAAAGGAAACAGGAATACTTGTTTCATGCTCTGACTATCATATATTCAAAAAGCTCGGTTTGTCGCGCGGTGAGGCAATGGAGCGTTATCTGAAGACAATCCATGCCGCCTTGGAAATGGGCATTCGACCTCGTTGCCACTTTGAGGATATTACGCGTGCCGATTTTTACGGCTTCGTCGTGCCTTTCGTAAATGCCATTCAAGCAATGTCTCGCGAGGCAGGTATTCCCGTCAAAATCAGAGCATGTGATACCATGGGATACGGCGTACCGTACAGCGAGGTTGCTCTTCCGCGAAGCGTTCCCGGAATAATCTACGGCTTGCAGCATTATTCCGATGTTCCGAGCGAACAGCTCGAATGGCACGGTCACAATGATTTTTACAAGGGCGTTTCGAATGCCACTTGTGCTTGGTTGTTCGGTGCTTGCGCCGTCAATTGCTCGTTGCTTGGAATCGGCGAGAGAACGGGCAATGTGCCGCTGGAGGCGATGGTATTTGAATATGCATCCCTTCGCGGAACAATGGACGGAATGGATCCCACGGTTATTACGGAGATTGCGGATTACTTCACCAACGAGCTGAATTATCACATACCGCCGCGCACTCCTTTTGTCGGCGAGGAATTCAATATGACGCGTGCAGGAATCCATGCGGACGGCATGCTCAAGGATGAGGAAATATACAATATTTTCGACACCGGTGCCATCCTCAAAAGACCTGCCGGTGTTACCGTCAGCGCAACATCCGGCACGGCGGGAATTGCTTATTGGATTAACACACATTATCGCTTGAGCGGTGACGAAATGGTATCAAAGCACGATCCACTGGTTGCAAAAATCAAAGAATGGGTCGATTCACAGTATTCGGCAGGCAGACAGACCGCGATTTCCACTGCCGAGCTTGAAAAGCTTATCGTTACACTTAAAAAGGACGAAGAATGATATGAAAGCTCCAAAGACTATAGCAGAGAAGATCATCTTCTCTCATCTCATCTCCGGCGACATGACACCCGGAAGCGAGATCTCAATTAAGATTGACAGAACTCTTACGCAGGATGCTACCGGTACCATGGCTTATATCGAATTTGAAGCCATGGGTATCGACAGAGTAAAGACGGAGCTTTCTGTTGCCTACATTGATCACAATACGCTGCAATCCGGCTTTATGAATGCTGACGACCACAGATTCATCAGAACTGCGGCGGCAAAATACGGAATTCATTACTCGCGACCCGGCAACGGGATCTGCCATCAGGTAAATCTTGAACGATTCGGCGTTCCGGGGAAAACGCTTGTAGGCTCCGACAGCCACACTCCCACCGCAGGCGGTATCGGTATGCTTGCGTTTGGCGCAGGTGGGCTTGACGTTGCCGTTGCAATGGGCAGCGGTGCTTATTCGATGATAATGCCCAAGATGTACAGAGTTAATCTTACAGGTAAGCTCTCGCCTTGGGTAACAGCCAAGGATGTGAGCCTTGAGATACTCCGTATTTTGTCCGTAAAGGGCGGAGTGGGCGCTATCATAGAATGGGGCGGTGAGGGCGTTAAGACGCTCACAGTGCCTCAAAGAGCCACCATAACCAATATGGGAGCCGAGCTTGGTGCAACCACCTCCGTTTTTCCGGCGGATGAAGTTACCAAGGCATTCCTTGCGGCGCAGGGCAGAGAAGCCGACTATACACCCGTGTTTGCAGATGAGGACGCAGAATACGATAAGATAATTGACATTGACCTATCTGTGCTTGAACCTATGGCAGCTTGTCCTCACTCGCCCGATAATGTCAAGAAAATCAGCGAGCTTGCAGGTACTCCCGTATCCCAGGTCTGCGTGGGTTCATGCACAAATTCCTCGCTGGCAGATATGCTGAGAGTTGCTTGTGTGCTTAGAGGAAAAACGGTCGCTCCCCAGGTCAGCATGTCCGTTTCTCCCGGTTCAAAGCAAGTTCTTGCGATGCTTTCGGATTGCGGTGCGCTGACAGATATCATTGCATCGGGTGCAAGGCTTCTTGAATGTGCTTGCGGACCGTGTATAGGGATGGGCTTTTCACCGGAATCAGGCGGATTGTCACTAAGAACGTTTAACAGAAACTTCGAGGGCAGAAGCGGTACTCGTGACGCCGGTGTGTATCTCGTATCTCCCGAGGTTGCGGCGGCTTCGGCAATTACGGGTGTGATCACCGACCCGAGAACTCTCGGCGATTATCCGGATATAAAAATGCCCGATCACTTTCTCATTGATGACAGCGGCGTCATTCCGCCGCTGTCTCCCAAAGAAGCAAGGGATGCGCAGGTACTTCGCGGCCCGAATATCAAGAATTATCCGGAGGCCAAGCCTCTCGAGGACAGCTTGACCGTTCCGGTTTCGCTCAAGGTGGGCGATAATATCACCACCGACCACATCATGCCGGCAGGCGCGGCCGTTCTGCCTTACCGGTCGAACATTCCGAAGATGAGCGAATTCTGCTTCAATGTATGCGATCCGAAGTTTCCGGAGCGTGCGAGTGCGCTCAAAAACAGCATCATAGTCGGTGGATCTAATTACGGTCAAGGCTCGTCGCGCGAGCATGCGGCGCTTGTCCCGCTCTATCTCGGAATCCGCGCAGTCGTCGCTAAGAGCTTTGCGCGTATTCACAAGGATAACCTTATCAATGCAGGTATTCTTCCGCTCACTTTTGTCAACCCTTCGGACTATGATTTGATTGACGAGGGTGATGTAATTGAACTAAACAATCTGTTTGGTGCGGTCGAAAGCGGTAAATATACATTGACCGATAAGACAAAGAATGTTGAGATATCGCTTGAATGTGTTCTTTCCGGCCGACAGATCGAGATTATGCTTGCCGGCGGTTTGATTGCCGCAACAGCAAAAGGAAAGAAGTGAGGCAACGAATATGGAACAATATATCAAAAACTGTGTAGATCAATTCGAAACATTGCTCAGAGAGCAGTACGCGAGAGCAGAGAAGATGAAAAATGCGCCTGCGCCTATTGACTACGATAAGCTTGATAAGATAATCATCGGATGCTGCGGCGGCGACGGTATCGGACCCATAATCACTGCTGAGGCGCGCAGGGTTCTTGAATTCCTCCTGAAAGATGCAGTCGCATCGGGAAAGGTAGAATTGCGCGATATAGAGGGTCTTACTTTGGAAAACAGAATTGCACACGAAAAAGCCATCCCCGATGACGTACTTGCGGCTATAAAGGAGTGCCACGTCCTTCTTAAAGGCCCAACGACCACGCCTAAGGGCGGTACCGGTGCCAAAGAGCTTGAAAGTGCAAACGTTGCCATGCGGCGTGAGCTTGACCTTTTTGCAAACGTCCGTCCCGTAGCTATTCCCGAAGAAGGCGTTGATTGGACATTCTTCCGCGAAAACACGGAGGGCGAATACGTTCTCGGAAGCCGCGGCGTTGAAATTCCCGAATACCTTTGCTGTGACTTTAAGGTAACCACCGATGCAGGCTGTGAGCGAATTGCGAGAATGGCGTTCGATTTTGCCGTAAAGAACGGCAAAACCAATGTTGCTGTTGTAACCAAGGCGAACATTATGAAAAAGACCGACGGCAAATTTGCAAGAATTGCCCGTCAGATTGCCGCGGCTGAATATCCCACACTTACGGTTGAGGATTGGTATATTGATATCATGACCGCGAAGCTCGTAGACACGCGCGGCAGGTCTGATTTTCAGGTCTTTCTTTTGCCGAACCTCTACGGCGATATCATCACCGATGAAGCGGCACAGCTCCAGGGCGGTGTTGGCACTGCAGGAAGCGCAAATATCGGAAGCAGATACGCTATGTTTGAGGCAATCCACGGTTCTGCGCCTCGCATGATAGAAAGAGGCGACGGAGACTATGCGAACCCGGCAAGTATGCTTCGTGCCGCAGAACTTCTGCTCAAGCATATAGGTTTTACGGATGAAGCAACAAAGTTAGGACGCGCACTCGATATTTGCACGTCTCCGGAGGCTCCACTCAAGATCACCGGACGCCGTGACGGCGCAAGCTGTAAGGAATTCGGAGATTACGTTATGAAAGTTTGCGAAAGCTTATAACACAAAGCAACCGTCGGAACGATACCGACGGTTGCTTTGTGTTATAGGGTGATCTCAAGCGCATCGCCGAAGGCGAGCGAATAGATATAAATCTTATCGGGCTTTCTACCCATAATTGCTTCAATGGCATCCGCGTAATACGACAGCTGCTCTCCGTGCCGCTCGAACAACTCGTGCGTTGCAATACGCCTGTCCTTCATGGCTTCCTTCGAAAGCCTGTCGGTCTTGTAGTCACAAAGTATCAATTCGCCGTTTTTGTTGATATAACAAATATCTATAACCCCTTGAACGAGTATCTTCTCATCCTTCAGG
>JBJDZD010000120.1:0-29710 GCA_051867815.1 Eubacteriales bacterium
TGGAGAATGAATTTGCCGTTGAGGGCAAAGATGAAGCCATCCGACTTCTTGGTGTCCGGATGCGAAATGCAGTTGATACGCAAAACGTTGTCACAGCGGCAAAAATCCGCGGGAAAATTGTGGTACATATTAATTTATTCCTTTCCGAAAGCTTTAATGCAGGCACTTTCTCTGCCCGTTCTCATTGCTCGGGCTTGGGCGGCTTGAACTCGACCCGGTACACGTTCTCCGCGCTGATGTCTATCCTCGGAACGACTATTCCCTGCACTCCGGCAATAGAGGTGACAGCAGTGAGTGTCGCCGCCGCGTGGGGAAAGAGAATGCGGAAGGTCTCAAGATGCGCTTGTTCGCGGTCCATATCGCCGGGCAGCTCGAAAATGCCCGACTGACGGACGGTGACTGAAAGCATATCCGGCGCTTCCTTGTCCTCCGCCGTAATGCTGACCTCGCCCCGCGCCATTCCCGGCACGCCGTGGCGCAGATTGTAGCTGTATTTGAAACCGATCTTCAGCTGACCCGAGCCTTGCATGTTGTTTTTGTATTCTATGCTCTCGACACGAGTCGCCTTGAGCTGAATTTTTGTGTTTGACATTCTGTTTACCTCTCAGACGCAAAGCATGAAGAGCCACGAAAGCAGGAATTGGTTTGCAATCGTGAAATCAAAGGATTTGAGCGTTATAATGCCGTAAACGAGCGACGCCACCGACAGTATCATTATCGTAAAGCCGAGCGTATGGCAGGTGCGCGGCTTGATGCTGAAAAAGCCGCAAATTCCGGCTATGAACATAAACACGCCGATTGCCGACGCAAAAATGCCGACAAGGTCAAGGGAGAGCAGGCTTTGGAGCGCCTGAACGACCGAGGATACACCCGTGAGTATGTAAATGAGGCTGATAACGCCCCTGATTTGTTTATATTTGCTTTTAGCCATGATTATTCTCCTTTATCTTATTTTATAGCTGATTATAAAACTGCGTTTTACAATCGGCTGTTTATTTGTTACTTGGCATTGTAAAGCTCTTCGATGATTATTGCATCCGCCTCCGTCATTTTGGCAAGCTCTATGGTGCGCGCGCGCACCGTTTGCGTTGCCGCGTTCATATTGCGGTAAAGTTCCGCAACCGCACCGACTATCGCCCTCATTCCGAAGCCCTCGGCATTGGGGTCAACGGGCGCAGGGTGGTAGGCGTAGCGCGCAAAAGCGCCGACCTTCGGATCGTAATCAATCGCAACGGCAGGCACGCCGGCAACGGACGAGAAAACGATGCTGTGCAAGCGCATGCCCAGCACGAACTCGCACATTTCAAAAAGGCTTACGATCTCGCCTCCGCGAAGCCGCGGCATGACCATACCGCAACCCGACTTTTTTTGCATTTTCCGGCAAAGCTTGACGTCCTCGGGCGCAAAGGGAACCCAAAGCGGCACCGCGCCGCGCCTGTCCGCTATCGTTCGGACAGCCGTCGCCATTGCGTCGTAGACGTCATTTGCCCGTACCGCGCCCTCGCCTCGGCGCAGACCGCCGAGGGGGCGCACCGAAACGGCAAAGTATTCGTTTTCCTCCGGCAAGCTCTCAAGGAGCTTGTCCGGAAGGTCAATAGGCTCGGTCAGAAGTGCTGCATCCGCCGTGACGGCAATGCCCTCGGTGTCACATTCCATTTTGCGCAAAAGCTCGAGCGATTCGGGGTCGCGCAGAGTGACGGCATCACAGTTTTCAATGGTTTCAATTGTCTCGTACGCCGCTTCGTCGCCGATCACGGGGCCTACGCCGCCGGCGCAGATCATGACGCGCGCTCCCTGCTTTGCCGCCATTCGCGAGAGGTAGTAATAATATCCGAGCGAGCGATTTGAGGTGCTGTTTTGCAGTAGCGTGCCGCCGCAAAGAATGAAAAGCCGCGTGCGCGAAAGCTCTTTTTTGATCTTCGGAAAATTATATCTGCCTATCGGCTCCGCACCGATGGGGAGGGAATCCTTCCTTACAGCAGGGACCTTCGGGAGCATTTCCTTCGGGAGAGTGGGCAGGGCCGCCATTACGGCTTCAAGGGTGGCGTCGTCTCCGACGTTTCCCGCACCGAAATAGCCGCAAAGCATAACGCCGCCGCGCTCGTATTCGATGAGGTCATGCCAAAAAGCCAGGGTTTTGTCCGCAAAGAGCTTTGCGGAGGCGCGGCGCGTGACGTACGCGCGACCGAACGCGCCGTAGAGCGAGCGCTCGCGCTCGCCGGCGCAAATCAAACGCTCAATAGCCAGGCGCAGGTTCTCGATATCCGTCGGCTCGGCACCGCGGCAGGTGAAATTCGTTTCCTCCGCGCGGCGCAGATTGGTCTCGTCAACCACACCGTCACAGCCGACGTCGGAGCAAAGCACCACCGGCACGCTTGACGCCATTGCTTCAAGCGCGGCGCGCGAGGAGCCGACGAAAATATCCGCACGTGCCAGCATCGACGGCATGTCAAGCACGCTTCCGGCAACGGTAACGGCACCGGGCGACTGCGCATTTGCCAACCTTGCCGCCTCTCGCAGAGCGCCAAGCCTCTCGCCACCGCCTATGACGGTAAGTGTCGGGTCAAGCTCCGGAAAATCACGGCGCAAGCGCGGCATCAGCTCGCAAAGCAGCATCGGGCACAGCGAGGTATCGCCGTCAAGACGGCTTGCGGTGACGATGCGCAACCGCTTTGAAGGCTGATGCGGCGGAACGTCCGTATCAACGCCGTTGATTATGACGTCCACGCTCTCCGGGTTCAGCTTGTAGTTTTCAACTATGAAATTCTTTACGTCCTCGCTGACCGCTACGGTGCGCCTGCCCCACAGCGTAAGTGCGCGGCGCGAGTTCGCAGGGTCGTAAAAGCCGTGCGCGGTGACGGCAAAGGGCGGAAAACCGCCGCGCTTTGAGAGCATACCGCAGATAAAGGCAGGGATGCGGCCGTGCGCGTGGACGATATCGTAACGCCCGAGCGTGGCAATATCCCATATCTCGCGCGCCGAGCGTATTACGGACGCGACATCCTTCCGGTCAAGAGGCAGGACCGTATGCTCTATCTGCGCCGAGACCAGCTGGGGAAGGAAAACGCCGCCCGACGAAAGTATGTGAACGTGATGACCGCGGTGCTTCAGCTCACGGGCAAGCGTGAGAACGTGCGTTTCGGCGCCGCCGATGCCCATTCTCGTGGACACTAAGAGGATTCTCAAATCGTCACCGCCTTTCAATGACTAAATATAACTATACATATTATATTATAACTTATTTTCGCAAAAAAATCAACAAGAAAAGCCCGAAAGTTGAAAATTTCGGGCTTTTTTGTAAATATTTATTCGTTTTCGTTATCTTTTGTGTCTTTGCCGGGGTTTTCCTTAACGGAAAGCGTCGTTTTCTCGATTTTTTTCGCCTTAAGTCTCTTCTTGAACGGCCTCGTGATCCAAATGCCGGCAACATGCGCGCCCTTGGTGATCGCCTCCTGAATCGGGTCGCTCTCCTGCGGCTCGGGGTCGGGTGTTTTATAAAGCTTGATAACACCGGCATTGTTGAGGCTCTGGCAGAGCGCGATGGTCACGGGAAGCAGGAGTATTCCGACGCCGCCGTAAATAAAGTTGCCTGCCAGCATGGCAAAGAGGGTCAAAAACGGATGCACTCCGACGCTGTTGCCCACGATCTTCGGCTCTATGATCTGCCTGATGACGGAAAGCACTGCCCAGAGGATGAGAAGTCCTATCGCCGTACCGATGTCACCGATGAAGAAGCACACGACAGCCCACGGTGCAAGCGCAAGACCGCTGCCGACGATGGGAAGAATGTCCATTATCGCTATGAGCGCCGCTATCAGCGCGGCGTGCTTGATGCGGATTATGGCAAGCCCTGCCCAAAGCTCGCAGAACGTGATAAACATGATAAGCGAGTAGGAAAGCAGGTATTTTTTGATAACCTTACCGAGATGGGTGAAGATATTATGTATCAGCTCGTTCGTATTTTCGGAAAGTTGACGGCGGATAAAGCCACGTATGGTCTCGTAATCTACCATGAGGAAGATCGTGGCAATGACCATTATAACGAGGTTCAACAGAAAAGTCGGCACGCTGACGGCAAGGTTCGTCAGCTTTCCGACGAGATTGGCGGAAAGCTTCAGGACCTCGTTACCGAGGGTAGAAAGAACGGTGTTTGCAGATTCGTTGAAGTCGACGGCGGTTTCGGGGTCGACGTTATGTATCATTTCCTGAATTTCGTCAAACAGGCGGTCAAGAAAGGGCAGCACCTGGCTTTGGAAAAAATCCGGCAAATAGCGCACCTTGTCCGCCGCGAATGCCACGATCTCCACGAGCATCCAAATAACGAGTACGCCGATGGTTCCGTAAAACAGGAGCACCAATATCAGCGACACCACTCGGGTATTGAGCTTCAGCTTTTCGTGGCAAAAATGCACGATGGGACGCAAAAGCATGGTGACGAGAAATGCAATTACAAATGAAAACAGCGCCGGAAGCGCATACCGCACCGCAAATATCGACAGCACGAAAAGCAGGGCGAAAAATGCAAAATTTATCAGAAAGCCTTTGCGCCTTGCGATGGGGTCAAGTCCCGAATTATTCATTTTTTACCTCCTGTAAAACAAAATCAGACAATTGTACCATATAAGACGGAATTTCCGCCGAAAAGTTCCATGGAAAACAAAATTTTCGAGCATTTTTGCGCTCACGAGCCGAAGCCGCATATTTTTTCGCGTGTTTCGGCGTATCTTGCGTATTTTCGCACCGCTCCCAAAACCTCGAGGGCGGCGTCGGGAGTGGAGCAATCACCGCTCTTGCCCACGCATTTGCCGTTTTTCGCATAGAGGGAGACTGTATAAACGCCCCGCCCGCGGCGTTCCGCCTTGAATTTCGGATAACCCAGCACCTGTGTCGGCTCGCCGAGAAAACCTGCGGTGTCCTCAAGGGGACTGTCGCAGATAATGCGCAGAGAGCCTATCGAGGCGCGGCAGAGTGCAAGTGTGCTTCGCTCGCCGCCGCGAAGCAAAAGACGGGTCTCCGTGGAGCGAAACTCATAGTAAAAACGCCCCTCAAAGGTTCGGCAGATCCGGTAAAACGCGCTCATTCTTCGTCGCTCGCTTGCTCGGCGAGAACCTCGTCAAGCCATTCGTCGATTAGGGCAAAGGTCTGCTCGCGGTCGGTCTCGTTGAGTACCTCGTGGCGTGCGTCCGGAATCAGAACCGTGGAGAGCTTGCGCGCGCCTGCGCCCGTCAGTGCGCCCGCAACCTTGCACACGCCCTTGCCGAAGCCGCCCACGGGGTCGTCCTCGCCGCTGATAAGCAGTATGGGCAGGTCGGTCGGTACGGTCTGCGCCCATTCACGGGTGCTGACCTCGCCGAGCATGGTAAAAAGATCACGGTAGCCGGAAACGGTGAAGGTATAATTGCAGAACGGGTCGGCGTCGTATTTTTCGACTATCGCGCGGTCGCGCGTCAACCAATCGGACTTGCCTGCGCCCTTGCCGCATTTTTTCAGATAACCGGATGTCTGGATCTTCGAGAGCAGCTTGCTTCTGTGCCGCTCACCGCGAAAGAGCGCGATGAGGTTTGCCATCGCAATGCCCATACCCGTGGGCGCACCCGGCCCTGCCGTACCCATGATTATCGCGGCGGAAAGATTCTCCGCGAAGTATGAAAGATAAAGGCGGCAAAGGAACGAGCCCATGCTGTGCCCGAGCAGGATGAGGGGCTTGCCCTCGTAGCGCTCGAGCAATAGCTCCGACATTGCCTCAAGACCCTCAACGGCAAGGTGCGCGCCGTCCGTCTCGGCAAAATATCCGAGGTCGTCGGCACTTGCCGCGCTTTCGCCGTGGCCGGGGTGGTCGTTGCCGGCAAGAACGATGCCGCGCGCGCAAAGGTGGCGTGCGTATTCCTCGTATCTGCCTACGTACTCGCACATGCCGTGCGAAATCTGAACGACCGCGCGGATCTCTCCCTCCGGCTCGTAAATGCGGTAGGCAAGGCTACCTCCCTTGAATTCAAATCTGTCCTTGATCAGCTTCATATCAGCATATCCTCTATCAACGATAATAAATTTTCTTTGGTGTTGAACTCCGGATTTGCCAGCACCGAGGCAAGCAGCTCCGAAAGCACTCTGCCCACTGCTTCTCCGGGCGGCACGCCCTTTTCGATCAGATCCCTGCCGCTGACGGCAAGCTCCGCCGTCGAAAGCGGATCGCCGCGCCGGGCGCAGAGGTAAAGGGCCTTTGCCGCGTCGGCGGCCTTGTCGCCGGAGGCGAGGCTCTCGCCCCTTGCGCCTGCGGCAAGCAGGGTCATATACGCGAATTTCGGGACGGTCTTACCCGTCAACCCGGCCGCATAGGTGCGCACGCTTACCTCATCGCCTCGCGTAGGCAGGCTTCCCGTCGCCGCCGTGGCGGCAATGGCTGAAAGCTCCGCGCTCATTTTCAAAAGCCGGATGACCGATAAAGCCACGTCTCCCGAGCTGTCGCGCAATAGGATGCCGAGGCGTAGTGCGGCAAGATGCACGCGCGCCGAGATATAGCCTCGCGCCGCCTCGGCCTGCGCCTCCTTCTTCAAATAAAGCCCCTCCGGATAGTTTTCGGGCGTGAAATCGACCGCGGCAAAGCCGTTTTGAGCCAGCGACTCAAAATACGCCTCCGGCATGATCTCGGAAAGCACCTGCGCGGAATACATCTGCGCGAGTGCGCCCGACGGCTTCTCTGCGGAAAGCAGGCCGAGTATCTCGTTTGCCTTGCGCTCCGCGCTGACCGCACCGAGACGCTTGCGCTCGCTTTTTGCGGCGGCAAGAGTTGCCCCGTCAATTCCGAAGCCGAGCCTTGCGGCAAAACGGAAGGCTCGCAGGATGCGGAGCGAATCCTCCGTAAATCGGCGCACGGGGTCGCCGACGGCGCGGATAAGACCGCATTTGAGGTCATCCTTGCCCGAAAACGGGTCGCAAAAACCTCGCAGTGGCGAATACGCCATGGCGTTAACGGTAAAATCACGCCTTGCGAGGTCCTCGCGGATGTTTTCGGTAAACTCAACCTTATCGGGGCGGCGGCCGTCGCTGTAATCGCCGTCAACACGGTAGGTCGTTATTTCAAGAGGCATGCCGCCCATGACGACCGTCACCGTGCCGTGCTTCTCGCCGGTCAAGATCGTATGATAGCCATCAAAAGCCTTGCGTATCTGTGAGGGCGACGCCGACGTGGTGATATCGTAGTCGTGTACCTCCCTGCCGAGCAGGGCGTCACGAACCGCGCCACCGACGACGTACGCCTCAAAGCCGGCGCCCTCAAGCATCAGAAGAGCCGAGCCGACTTCTTCCGGCAGCTTCATATTTAATTCCGTCATCGGCTCTCCCTCCCTCGGCACACTCATGCCTTTTTGAAATCCGAAATCATTCCCTTATATACCGTTCTGTCTCCGAAGGTCCTGTAAAAATCAATCGGCTGAACTATCTTGGGCAATGCCGATTTGTCATAGATCAGGTACTCCGAGAAGATGTAATGAACAAACTCCGAGCAATAAAAGCGATGCGGAGTCGTGTGGTTTTTCTTAAACGCGGCAAGGCAAAGACCGATGTAATTATAGCCGTATTCATCCTTGTGGGTGTACATATCCTCAAGGCGGCGCTTGATCTGTTCGTATTTTTCGTCGTCCACGGTGAACTTCAACAGCACGCAGCGCGAGTGCTTGAAGCGACGGAAGGTGCCGTAATCGGGCGATTCGCGAACGTAGCCGCCCCAAAAGGGATTGTAGGGGTTCACTCTGCCGAAGGAGTACATCTCCTCAAGACGCTCGTCGAGGCTTATCGATGCGTGGCAATATTCGGCATGCGTGATAACGCGGAGTATTCGCGAGAGTATGGTTCCCGTCTGGCTTACGACGATATAAATATTCTTGCTCATTTTACGGTTTCGAACATTTCGCCCTCGCCCGTGTAGCGGCAGAGCCTGATGGTTGACGCATTATACTTTGCGCCGTCCCTTTCAACTGTTTTTTCGTAGGAGAAATAATAGTACCCGCCGCCGAGCGCGATAAGTCCCGTCTGACCCTTCTTGAAATCAACGCCGTATACTCCCGTAGCCGGGTCGGGCGTGCCGATGGGGGCACCGGTCAGCACCGGGCCTTCAAGTCCTTCAAGACCCTTCAGCTCTTCGGTTACGGGCGCGACCTGACGGTCGATTATGAACATGGGCGGATTGCGGAATTTCTCCTTTTTTCCTTTGTACACGGCAACGAGCCATGCGTCAAGATATGTATCGTACTCAAGGTTCTGAATGCCCCAATTCGTATTGCCCGTGTAGAAGAAGAACTTGTTCTCGCAACGCGCGCCGCTGTGGTGCGGAGCGGACTGATTGAGGGGCCTTGCAAGGGGCTTGAGCTTGCGCCAATCGTATTCGAGGATGACCTGATTGTCGTTGTCGTCGCGATCGGTGTCACCGTAGACGCCGTAGGCAACGTAGAGCATGTAGGGCGAAACGGCGCGCTCGCCGAAGCGGGGACCGAAGCCCGTGCCGTCGATGCCGGAGCAGGCAAAGCGATGGTCACGACCTTGACAGCCCTTTGCCGCGAAGTCCTCAACCACGTCGGGCAGATAGACCGCCGTCATGATGCCGTCCTTCTCAGCATCCATATCCATGCGGTCGATCTTGTCGACGTCGAATATGGCAACGTAAAAGGCATCCTCCTCGGCCAGCTTCACGCCCGTTCTGTTCATGATGCTCTTGCCGATGGAATCGTGCTTGTATTCAATCGAACCCCACACACAGCCGTCTCCGCCGTTAAAGGAAAGGCAACCCAGATGCCCCGTAAGACCCTTGACGGTGCCTATCACGTTGCCCTGCAGATCGGCCTTGACGAAGATGGTGGTATAGGAATAATAAATGTACTTTTTCTCCGTATCGACGGCAATGCCCTGAATGTGGCCGTTCTGCCACTCGCCTGCGTCTATCTCGCGCGGAAGCGCCGGAGCCGGATATTTTTTAAGATTTTCAAATCGCGTATTTTCCATGATTTTCTCCTTAATCGGGAATAAATATAACTAACCACGTTAATTATATCACAAAGCGGACGCAAAGTCAAATAAATTCACGTAAAAATCGGATCGGCGAAAGCCGCCCTTGTACATAATTTGTGCAACTTGTATAGTCGACTTTTTTCGATTTGATTTTTTCACGTTTTCCCCAAGGGCTGTGGAAAACCTTGTGGCAACTGTGCAAAAGTGCGGCTTTTTAAGGAAAAATCACGCTTTTTTTACCTGGGCATGAAAATTTTGCCTGTGGAAAAATTTTTGTCAATAGGATTTTTGAAGAATTTACAATATTCGCATCTTTCTCCGTTTTGCACAAACTTGTGAAATTTGTATAGTTTTTCGGAAAAATATCAAGGAGAAAAACCGCCCCGACGCATCGGCGCGCCGCAAATTCGGGCGTTTTGAGCAGAGTGCAGATACGAAAGGCTCAAATAGCAATAATTGTCCGTCAATCAACATCTTTTGACTTGAAATTCGGCACTTTTTGTCTTATACTTAAGTTGTATCGTTATGGATACCGCATTTTGAAATTTAATTTTGAGAGGAGAATACAAAAATGAGTATTCCGGTTGCCATTCAGGTTTATTCGGTTCGCGACGAGGCGGCGGCAGACCTCCGCGCCACCCTTGCACAGATCAAGGAAATGGGCTACGACGGCGTTGAGTTTGCAGGCCTTTACGGCTATGCGCCAGAACAAGTTGCCGCTATGTGTGCAGAGCTTGGCCTGGTTCCGATCTCGGCTCACGTCCCCTACGTTGACATGCTCAAGAACCCCTACACCCTGCTTGCGGACTATGCAAAGATAGGTTGCAAGTACGTTGCCGTTCCCTACCTCAGCCCCGAGCACAGGCCCGACAGCGCAAACTTTGACTACGTAGTCGACATGATCGCCGTTCTCGGCAAGGCTGCCAAAGCAAACGGCATTCAGCTGCTCTACCACAACCACGATTTTGAATTCATGACCGTCGGCGGCAAATACGCCCTCGACATCCTCTACGAGAGAGTTCCCGAGGATCTGCTCAAGACCGAGCTTGACACCTGCTGGGTCAATGTCGGCGGCGAAGATCCCGCGGAATACATCAGAAAGTACGCAGGCAGATGCCCCGTCGTTCACCTGAAAGACTTCTACGGCGAGAAGAGCGAGGACATGTACGAGCTTATCGGCATCGACAAGAAGGCTCCTGCGCGTCCATCAGGCTTTGAGTTCCGCCCCTGCGGAAGCGGCATGCAGAATTTCCCCGCCATCATCGACGCCGCAATAGCTTCGGGCGCGGAGTGGCTGGTCGTCGAGCAGGACAAGGCAAGCATGGGTCTGAGTCCCATGGAATGCGCAAAGAAGAGCATCGACTACGTTCGCTCCATTCTTAAGTGATCATTTTTGATATTAATTTATAATTCGGAGGAAAATACCATGGCAGACAATTCAATGGCAGGCCTTAACAATTTTGAGGCTCAGGTCGAGACTACGGTCGACACCCAAAGAAAGCTCCGCATCGGCATTATCGGTTGCGGCTGGATAGCAGGCTCTCACATAAAGGCGTATCTCAACCAGCCCGACGTCGAGATCGTGGCAGGCGCGGACCTTATCCCCGGCAAGGCGGCGGCCTTCTTCGCAAAGTACGGCGTCGAGGGCGTCAAGACCGATTACGCCTCCCACAAGGAAATGCTTGACGACGAAAGTCTGGGTCTCGATGCCGTTTCCATCTGCACCTACAACCGCCAGCATGCAGAACCGGCTATTTACGCGCTAAAGAAGGGCGTAAACGTTCTCCTTGAGAAGCCCTTCACCGTCACCCTCGACGAAGCGGTTGAGGTCATGAGAGCGGAAAAGGAGAGCGGCAAGGTCCTCTCCATCGGCTTCCAGCCCAGACTTGACGCAAACATGCAGATGATCAAGAAGATCGTTCAGTCCGGTGAGCTTGGCGACGTTTATTATATCCAGACGGGCGGCGGCCGCCGTCGCGGCATCCCTACCCCCTTCGGCACCACCTTCATCGAGGACAAGACCGCAGGTCTCGGCGCACTCGGCGACATCGGTTGCTACTCGCTTGACATGGTGCTCAACGCCATCGGCTACCCCAAGCCTCTGACCGTTTCCGGCTACAAATCCGCCTTCTTCGGCACCTGCCCGACCTATTCCGGCTACCGCGCCGACAAGCGCGAGGAGTACGCAAAGCTCTTCGGAGTTGACGACTTCGCGGCAGCATTTATCCGTCTCGAGGGCGGCATCGTGCTGGATTTCCGCATTGCATGGGCAATGAACCTCGACACCCCCGGCGACACCATCATCCTCGGTACTAAGGGCGGCTTGCGCATCCCCTCCACCGAGTGCTGGAACGGCACCGTCGGAGGACCCATGAAGATCTATCACGAGGTCTGCGGCCAGCAGGTTGAAACGGAGATCCCCGTTATTAAGATGAAGGAAGGCCTCTTCGATCTCAAGATCCGCACCTTCCTTGACGCAGTCAAGAACGGCACGCCCGCGCCCGTTCCCTCCTCTCAGATACTTTACAACCAGGCAATCATCGACGGCATCGCGAAGTCCGCTGAATGCGGCCACGAGGTCGAGATCGAGATTCCCGAAATCTAAGCTCAAATCAAAATATTCTTCAAAATCAGGAGCTATTCCATGGCAGACAAGTCAATGGACGGTCTCAACACCTTTACCTCGCAAGAGGTAAAGGCTGTTGACACCGCCAAAAAAGTAAGGATCGGTTTCATCGGCACGGGCGGTATCGCAAATTCGCACATGAAGGCGTATCTCGCTCGCCCCGACGTTGAGATCGTCGCAGGCTGTGACCTCGTTCCCGGCAAAGCGGCAAAATTCTTCGAGACTTACGGCCTTGAGGGCATCAAGACCGACTATAAGGATCACGAGGAAATGCTCGCCGACGAGAGCTTAAGGCTCGACGCGGTTTCTGTCTGTACCTACAACCGCACGCACAAATGCTGCGCCATCGCCGCCATGCGTGCAGGACTTCACGTCCTCCTCGAAAAGCCCTTCACCGTCACTCTCGACGAGGCTATTGAGGTCATGAAGGTCGAAAAAGAGACCGGCCGCATACTTTCGATCGGCTTCCAGCCGAGATTTGACCCCAACATGCAGATGATAAAAAAGATCGTACAGTCGGGCGAGCTTGGCAGGGTCTATTACGTTCAAACCGGCGGCGGCCGCCGCCGCGGCATCCCTGCAAGGGGAGACAAAGACACCTTCATCCGCGAGGACACCGCCGGAATCGGCGCGCTGGGCGACATCGGCTGCTATTCGATCGACATGATCATGAATGCGCTCGGCCATCCCAAGCCCCTCACCGCGACCGGCATGATTTGCAATTATTTCGGCACTGATCCTCATTACAGCGGTTACAGCGCCGATCGTGCCGAGGAATTCGCGGCAAAATTCGGTGTTGACGACTTCGGAAGCGGATTTATCCGCCTTGAAGGCGACATTATCCTCGATTTCCGAATTTCGTGGGCTATGAATATGGACACCCCCGGCGACACCGTCATCCTCGGCACGGAGGGAGGCCTGCGCATCCCCTCGACCGAGTGCTGGAACGGCACAGTCGGCGGCGAGATGACCGTTTATAAGGAGGTTGAAGGACTTCAGACCGAAATGAAGATCCCGATAATCGGCAACGGCAAATATGACCGCGTCGGTGCGAAGGTCGGCAGCTTCGTTGAAGCAGTCAAGAACGGCGGCACCGCTCCCGTTCCCACCTCCGAGATCATCTATAACCAAGCCATCATCGACGCGCTTGCAAGATCCTCCGCCCTCGGCCGCGAGGTGGAAATCGAGATCCCGGAAATATAAACGAAACCGCCCTCGGGGCTTGCTGACGCAAGCCCCGAGGGCGTGGTTATTTATGAAAACTCATTCCGAAAACGAAAATCATTCAGCCGGATAGATAAATTAAACAGTTTTTTCAATGATGCGAGACGTTTTTTTGGAAAAATTGCTCATACCTATTGACAAAGAAGGAAAAATCATATGTAATAACATTATAAAATCTATCTTAAGAAGGGAGCAAACTATGAAAAATCGCACTTTAGTATTGATACTTGGCGTTATTGCCCTTTTGCTTGCAACGAGCATCCTCTCGTCCTGCTTGGCAGATACCGAAGAACACACGCACACCGTTGCGATAGATGCCGCCGTGCCACCCACATGCACCGAAACCGGCTTGACCGAGGGCAAGCATTGTTCCGTTTGCGGCGAGGTGCTTGTAAAGCAGGAAACCGTTGCGGCACTCGGTCATGAATATGTAGACGGAGTTTGCAAGAATTGCGGAGGAAGACCAAGCGTCGGGCTGGAATTCACCTTGAGTTCGGACGGACAGAGCTACTCTGTTTCGGGTATCGGAACTTGTACCGATACCGACGTCGTTATTCCGCCAAGCGATAACGGAAAACCTGTGACGAGCATAGGGGATAAAGCCTTCAGCTATTGCACGAGCCTTAAGAGCATAACGATTCCCAACAGCGTGACGAGCATAGGCAATGATATCTTTCTCGGTTGCACGAGCATTGAAAGCATTGTTGTAGATCCCCGAAATACCGTTTACCATTCTGTCGATAACTGTTTGATTGAAACAGCATCAAAGACACTTATATTCGGATGTAATAACAGTATTATTCCGACTGACGGCAACGTGACGCGCATAGACGGCTATACCTTCGGTTGCACGAACCTATCAAGCATCACGATCCCCGACAGCGTGACGAGCATAGGCTATGAGGCCTTCCGGGATTGCACGAGCCTATCAAGCGTTACAATCGGCAACAGTGTGACGAGCATAGAACATTCTGCCTTCTTCGCGTGCACGAGCCTTGAAAGCATCACGATCCCCGACAGCGTGACGAGCATATTCAGCGATGCCTTCCGCGATTGCGCGAGCCTATCAAGCATCACGATCCCCGACGGCGTGACGAGAATAGGCTCTCATGCCTTCGGCAGTTGCACGAGCCTTCAGAGCATCACGATCCCCGATAGCGTGAATAGCATTGGCGATAGTGCCTTTTACAAATGCGCGAGCCTTAAAAGCATCACGATCCCAGACAGCGTGAAGAGCATTGAATCTTGTGCTTTCGCACAATGCACGAGCCTGTCAAGCATCACGATCCCCGCCAGCGTAAAGAGCATTGGCATTTGTGCCTTTTCCGAATGCACGAACCTCTCAAGCATCACGATCTGCAACGGCGTGACGGAAATAGGCGAGTGTGCATTCGCCGCTTGCACGAGCCTATCAAGCATCAAAATTCCCGACAGCGTAACGAGTATAGACTATGGTGCCTTCATCGATTGCACGAGCCTTAAAAGCATCACGATCCCCGACGGCGTGACGAGCATAGGCAATCGGGCCTTCAGTGGTTGCACGAGCCTCTCCGGCATCACGATTCCCGACAGCGTGACGAAAATAGGCTGGAACGCTCTCGAGCATTGCGCGAGCCTTGAAAGCATAACCTTTAACGGTACGAAGGCGCAATGGGAGAAAATCGAAAAGGGTTCTGATTGGAACAACGACACCGGAAATTACACGATCCATTGCACCGACGGCGACATTGCAAAATAAAACATAAAAACTTCGCGCAAGCGGAGTAAAAAAGCGTTGAGATTTCCGAAAAGGATTTCTCAACGCTTTTTACGCAACTCGATTTGCGGCTTTTTGTGTGCCCCGATTTGTGGCTTTTTATGTGCACATGAGAAGGCTTAACCGTCTGCACTTCTACTTTATCATTAATATGTTTTGGCATCAGCCAAAACATACCTCTTGCGCCGCGGAGCGTAGCGGAGACGGCAGTAGTTGCCGTATTTCTCTCCGAAAACTCGCATCCTTTAACAAAATTACCGCGCTCGCTGCATCCGCGCCGTGGCAGAGGCGTTTTTTCGCATATTTGCGGAGCCGCGGCGGAGTAAATACGCGGAAAATGCTCCGACTGCGGCCACCGAACAGGTGGGCGCATGTGCGCGAGACGCAGGCGAGCGCTTCGGAGCGTCTACGCCGAGGGCGGTTCTATTCATAGCTTAACCGCAACCGGCAAGCCTGTCAAAGAGGGAAAGCTCTGCCGTTGCGCTGAATTTTCATCGCTTATTCTTTATTCTTTATTTTTTATTTTGCTCCGCGGTCTGCTGAGGTTGTCTTATCTGAACATGCTCCTCGATAAAAGCGGCAAACGTGCGGTATTCCTCCTTCGTTATCGGGCGATCGTAGGTCATCAGCCAGAGGACGAGATCGCCATCGCCGACATGGTACTTCGGGTTGAGGTGGAAATGCTCGTTTCGGACAAAACCGTTCCGCTCGTAAAAGCTCAGCCGCTTTTGCGTTTGTTCGTTGACCACCGGCTCGATCTCAAGGATGACGGTCTTGCCAAAGGCTTTCAAAAACTCCAGAACGCGGCCGCCGTAACCCTTACTGCGGCACTCCGGGTCAATGCAGAGATGCTCAAGGTATATAAACTCCTCGCTCTCCCAGAAAAATACGATGCCCACGGTACCGCCGTCCTCAACGGTACAGGGGTGGTAGCAGGGATCCTTCATGACGCGCTCCTGCTCGTCAGCGTCCCTGCGCTCCTCACGTATGAAATTTGCTTCGCACAACGCCATCGCGCGACCGTACAGGGGGTCGCCGATATCCGTAATTCTGTGAAAATGCATTTTAATTCTCCTATCAAGGCTTTTTCTTATTTGTTTTCCTCGTTTTTCGAACCGAATAGCCGAAGCTGCCGATGGTTTTGCCAAGCTCAAAATACTCGCCGTGCGCAAACGCCGAAAGCCTTGCGCGGCCAAGCTCAAGCGTGCCTTTTTCGTTGATCAGGGATTCATTTACCGCCGTTGCCACGATGTCGGCAATGAACATATCGTGCGAGCCTTGCGGCACGACCTCGCGGACGCGGCACTCAAGCGTCAGGGGCGACTCTGCGATCGCGGGCGCGCCGATCTTGAACGATTTCTCCGCCGTCAGCTTGCATTTTTCAAATTTATCGACCTTCCTGCCCGTCAGAACGCCGCAGGTGTCCGCCGCGCGGACAAGGGAGGTGGGCACGAGGTTGACGCAAAACTCGCCCGTTTCCTTGATGATACCATACGAATGTCGCGTGGGGCGCAGGGAAATATAAAGTGCCGGCGGATGTGTGGAAATGATTCCGCACCACGCCACGGTCACGGCGTTCGGCTTCTCGCCATCACGGGCACAGCTGACTATCACGGCAGGCAGGGGCGCCAGGAGTGCTCCGCCCTTCCATTCGACTTTGGACATTTTTCTTCCTCAAATATAAATTATCTCTCCGTTTTGGAGCGTGTGTTTTTCAACTTCCATTACTCGCTCGATCTCGCCCGAGCTTATCGCCGCCTCGCGCGTTCCGGCAAGAACGACTCTGCCGCCGTCCATGAGAATGATGTCGTCCGCATAGCGCATTACCTGCGATATGTCGTGCATGACGGCAACGACCGTTCTGTTTTTCTCGGTTTGCGCCTTTTTCAGCACGCCGAGGAACTGTTTTGCGCGCGCGGCATCCATATACGTGGTCGGCTCGTCAAGGAGCATGACCTCGGCACCCTGCGCAAGGATCATGGCAAGGTACACGGTCTGCCGCTCGCCGCCCGAAACCTCGGAGAGCTTTTTTTCGGTCAAATGACCGATGCCGCAGAGACGCACCGCCTCATCGACCGCCGCCCTGTCGGCCTGTGACAGCTTTCCGGAGACGTCAAGGTACGGCTCGCGACCGAAGGCAACCGTCGCACCGACGCCGAATTCGGTCAGCGGCAAGCTTTGCGGTAAGATCGAGATGAGCTTTGCCCTTTCGCGCCGTGAATACGCGGCAATATCGCGTCCCGCGAGCGTGACCCGACCCGAATGGGGGATCTGCGACGTAATCGAGGCAAGCAGGGTCGATTTTCCGGAGCCGTTGCGGCCGATCACGGCGGTAAAGCGTCCGCGAGCTATGCAAAGGTCGATATCGAACAAAACCTGCCTTTTGCCGTAAAACGCGGACAAATTTTTAATTTCCATCATTTTAATTACCAATACGTATGGGTTTTCAGCTGTCCCGATGCTCGGTGCGGAGCAGGATGATGAGGAAAAACGGCGCGCCGAGCAATGCCATAAGCACGCCCACCGCCATTTCACCGGGCGAGAAAAGAACGCGGCCGCAAAGATCTGCGGCGAGGACGAGATCCGCGCCCGCGAGAGCCGCCGCCGGAATGAGGCGCGCGTTGTCCGCGCCGACGAGAGAGCGCGCGATATGGGGAGCCATAAGTCCGACAAAGCCGAGCAAGCCGACCACGGAGACCGCCGCGCCGGCAAGCGCGGAAGCGGTCAGCATGCAAAAGATGCGCAGGGCGCGAACGTTGACGCCGAGCGACGAGGCGATGGGTGCGCCCAGCGCAAGCAGATCGATCTTTCGCGCCGCCGCCATTGCGGCTGCAATCGCCAGCACGGTCAGAATTGCGGGCATGATAAGGCTTTCGGGCGCAACGCTCGCAAGAGAGCCGACCGAAAACGCATTATAGCTGACAAGGACGTCGGTATCAAGCAGGGAAAGAAGCGATATTCCGGCGGAAAGTATCGCGGAAAACGCCATTCCGCTGAGAACGACCGTGTTTTTCGTCATTCCCATGCGCCCTGCGATAGCAATTATCGCAATAGTTGCCAAAAAAGCACCGCCGAAGGCGACGAAGGGGATGACTGCCGTGGGGACTGCCCCGAGCGTCAGCGCGAGGATCACCGCAAAGCCTGCGCCGGAATTGACACCGATAAGGCCCGGGCTGGCCATTTTGTTGCCCGTCACGCTCTGCAAGAGCACGCCCGAAACGGCAAGTGCACCGCCCGAGATCAGCCCGGCAAGAACGCGCGGAAGTCGCAGGTTATAAAGGATAACGCTCTGCACTTCGTAGCTCTCCTTGCGGAAAACCGCCCCCCAGAACTCCGAAAAGCTGAGGTAAACGCTGCCGTAGCGCAGGGAGAGCAGACAAAGCAGGATCAAAAGCACACCGAGCGTTATAAAGATCATCGACCGCTTAGCCTTCACCGTACAAATACTCCGCTAAAAACTTATATGCATCCGCCCACCTTGCGTTCGGCTTGAATTGGAACAGCTCGCGCTCAAGGTAGACGTAATTGCCGTCTCGCACGGCACTTACCGCCTGCCAGGGCGCGCTTGCAAGCTCGGAATTCATATACGCCTTTGATTTTTCCTCGTTACCCATAACGGAAAAGAGGATTTTCTCGGGGTCGGCGTCAATTATCGCCTCAAGCGCCATTCCGTCACAGAGGATGGGAGCGGCATCTGCAATATTGATCGCTCCAAGCTCAAAAAGCATCCTGCAAACGAAATTTTCGCTTGAATTCTTCGCCTTGGTCGAGTCGTAGCTCGAACCGCAACGAACGAAAAGTATCTTCGGCTGTTTCGTCCTGTCAACCGAGGCAAGTATTTGCTCGATCTCGGCTTCAACGGTCACGACGTTCTTCTCGTAAAGGTCATCCCTGCCGGTTATGGCGCAAAGATGATACATTGCCGCGGCGTAGTCGGCGAAGCTGTCCACGCGAAAGAGCGCGCAGGGAATGCCGAGGCCATCAAGCCACTCACCAAGCTCCGCCTGTGCGGCAATATCCGCGGACGCGATGATGAAATCCGCGCCCGAGGAGAGCAAGATCTCGCGGTCGATGGTCTTTCCGGCGCCGCTGTCAACCAGCACCGCGCTCTCGTCCGCAAATCCGCGCTCAACGCTTTCGCCGACCGTAACCGAAACCTCCCCGCCGGCAAGCGTCCACATCTCGGCATAGGACGAGAAAAGCACCGCCACTTTTTCGGGGCGGCTGTCAAGGCCGATCTTGCGTCCCGTACTGTCGGTGAAGGAATAAAACTTACCACCGTCCGCGCCCTCGGCGCACGAGACAAGCGCCATGAGGGTTGCAATCGCAATTAAAATAGAAATAAGTTTTTTCATACGATAATTATATCATTATGGAAGGAATTTGTCAACAAAAACACGAGCGTTTTTGCTGACAAATATAACCGAGACGCGCAAACAAAATGCTGTTGCATCCGTGATGCAACAGCATTTTGTCTCAATACGCGTTTATGATGTCGCGTAGCTTTTGAGCGTTGGCGAACATGTCGCCGCCCTTTGCGTATATCGAGGATGTGCCGGCGACGAAGATATCCGCTCCTGCCGCGCTCATGAGTGCCGCATTTTCGAAGCTTACGTTGCCGTCGACCTCGATCTCGATCTCCGGATGTCCGTGCTCGTCGAGGAAGGCGCGCATGCGCGAGATCTTATCAAGCGTGGAACGCACGAGCTTCTGTCCCGCAAAGCCGGGGTTGACCGTCATGACCAGAACACCGTCGATGACGTCAAGCAGTTCCTCAATCGCCCCGATGGGGGTGCCGGGGTTGAGCGCAACCATTGGTTTGGCGCCGCGCGCCTTTATCGAGGCGAGCGCGCGCTCGATGTGCGGCTCGGCTTCAACGTGCAGGCAAACGTAGTCGCCCTCACCGAACTCAAACCAATCGAGCTTGGAGCCGGGGTTGGTCACCATCATGTGAATGTCGAGCGGAATCGGCGTTGCCGCCTTGACGCGACGGACGAAATCCGTTCCGAGTGTGTAGTTGGGGACGTAAACTCCGTCCATGATGTCGATGTGCAGGTACTCGATGCCGGCCTTTTCAAGAAGCTTAAGCTCCGCGCCGAGATTGAGCATGTCCGCGCACATCAACGAGGGTGAAATCTGTTTCTTGTGTGCCATTTTGTAGACCTCTGCTTAGAAATTTTACACTATTATTATAGCACAAGCGGCAGGGTCAGTCAAGTATCAATCGTCGAAAAGTGATAAAATCAGCTCCCAGAATTTGAATTTGAGGCGATATTTGGGCGCAGGGGCGGCGGTTGGCGTATCATCCGGAGCCGTGATCGCCTCAAACTGCTCCGGAGTCAGACCGACTTCAACGTCCTCGTCCTTGACGGCAGGGCTGAGGCAGAGCGAGGGAAACAGGACGCACCACCAATTATCGCCCTCGCCCGTGCCCAGCTCGACGATCAGAGCGGTGTATTCGCCGGCAGGATAGACAGCGCCGCCGTAATCGCGCTCCGGAAACTCCTCACGACCGACGCTTATACGCGCGGAGTAGTCCGCGCCGAGACCGTGAAGCGTGGCGTTGATATGGTCAAGGATGGCGGCGTTTTCCGCGTTTGCGACCCGGACGGCGTCGTCAAGGTCTTGGCATTCGGCAAAAAGACGGGCGGTAAACGGCAAAAGCGCATCACGAACGGCGAGCTTGGTAGCCTGGTCCTCGTCCGAGTTTGAATTTGCGCGGATATGCAGGCGGAAAACGCTTGAGTAAACGGGGTCGGTGTTAAAATCGTCTTGTTTGAGAGACAGGGCGAGGAGCGCGATGAGGGAAGCGAGCAGGATGGCGCAGGTAAGGAACGCGGCGAAGCGGTAGGCGCGTGCGGAATGTGTAGAATTTTTCATAATAAATGCCTTTCTTGAAAATATGTAGTTCCGCTTCGCCCCAACAGTAGTTTAGGCGCATTTTCGGGCATTTATTCGGTTTAAGTCAATTTTTTCATTGTGACATATAATTACATTGAACGGAAATTTCGGCAGGGAGCTTGTTTATAAAGGCGCCCGAATTGGCAATAATAAGGTCAAGCCACAATGGAAAGGATGATGAACATATAATGCAAATTCGCAGGGGAGATATATACTATGCCGACCTTTCGCCGGTGGTCGGCTCCGAGCAGGGCGGCCTGCGGCCCGTGCTGATAATACAAAACGACGTGGGCAACCGTTACAGCCCGACCGTGATCGCGGCGGCAATTACGTCGCGTATGGGCAAAACGCGACTGCCCACGCACATCGACATATATGCCGAGCGTGCAGGGCTTGCGCGCGACTCGGTGATATTGCTTGAACAGATCAGAACGCTTGATAAGAGGCGACTGCGCGAGCGCATAGGTCACCTTGACGACGAGATGATGGACAGGGTCAACAGCGCCATCGCCGTCAGCTTCGGCATCGTGCCGGCACAACCCGAACCTGCGGCAGCCGCCGCCACAGAAGTGCCTGCCGCGACGGCGCAAACGGATACACCGAGAACGGAATGAATTGAGCGCGCGACGAAGTCGCAAAGCAACCGCAACGGCTTGCCAAAGCCAAGCCTCTGCGGTTGCTTTACTTATCATACACGTCAGCGTATACGTCGCGCCGTCCCAAGGCCGTGCCCTCGGCGTAAGGCGCTCCGAGGCGAGGATGCGCGAGCGCGCGCAAGCGCACTCGCGCGTCCGGCTCGCCGCAGGCGAGCCGGACGGACGGTTCGCGAGGAGCGCGGAGCGCGGAACGAGAAGCGGACGATCCGGGCGTGGCCTCGGGGAGGAGCGCGAGCAGTTGCGCTTGTTCCGCTCCGATTTATTCTTGTTGCAAAAGCGTATTTTTGCCTCTTTTTTGAAAAAAATCGGCGAAAGACTTGATTTTTTAACAAATAGAGTGTAAAATATACAGTGGAATAAATTTAACCCACAAGGAGATTAAAAATGGCACTTGTAACAACCAAGGAAATGTTCAAGAAGGCATACGACGGCGGCTATGCCATCGGCGCTTTCAACATTAACAACATGGAGATCATCCAGGCTATCACCGAGGCGGCCGCCGAGGAGAAGTCCCCCGTAATTCTTCAGGTATCCGCAGGCGCACGTAAGTACGCTAAGCACGCATACCTCATGGCTCTCGCACGTGCGGCAGTTGAGGACAGCGGCGTTGACTTCGCCCTCCACCTCGACCACGGCGCAGATTTTGAGATCTGCAAGTCCTGCATCGACGGCGGCTTCACTTCCGTTATGATCGACGGCTCCCACTTTGACTACGAGGACAACATCGCTCTGACCAAGAAGGTCGTTGACTACGCTCACGAGCGCGGATGCGTCGTTGAGGGTGAGCTTGGCGTTCTTGCAGGCGTTGAGGATGAGGTCTCCTCCGAGCATTCCTCATATACCCGTCCCGAAGAGGTTCAGGATTTCGTAGAGCGCACGGGTGTTGACTCCCTTGCTATCTCCATCGGCACCTCCCACGGCGCATATAAGTTCACACCCGCACAGTGCACCAGAAACGAAAAGGGCATCCTCGTTCCTCCCCCTCTCCGCTTCGATATTCTCGAGGAGATCGGTAAGAGACTTCCCGAGTTCCCGATCGTTCTGCACGGCGCATCCTCCGTTCCCCAGGAATACGTCGCAGAGATCAACGCTCTCGGCGGTCAGCTCCCCGATGCGGTCGGCATTCCCGAGGAGCAGCTTCGCCGCGCCGCTCAGATGGCGGTATGTAAGATCAATATCGACTCCGATATTCGCCTCGCAATGACCGCAGGCGTTCGCCGCGTATTCGCGCAGAACCCCGCAGCCTTCGACCCCAGAGAGTATCTCAAGGTAGCTCGCGAGGAAGTTAAGAAGATGGTTCGTCACAAGATCGTCAACGTTCTTGGCTCCTCTAACACGCTTTAATTGAAAAATGCGGTGCCGTTTCGGTTAATTGAACCGAAGCGACACCGCGATTTTTAATTGATTTCCGGTTTGATTCTGTATACGTATGAGGCTTTTCCGCCGCTACTGTATGCGCAAACGTAAAGGACGCCGTCGTGGACGAAGATGTTTTCGGACTCGATACCGATCGACGTACCTATCGTTCCAATGAAGTTGCCGTACCAGTCGTAAACGGTGATGACGTTCTTATTGTAGGTGCCGATGCTTCCGGAGCCGTTCCAAAGCGTGTGATAAATGAACACGTCGTCCGAGCATATGCCCTGAGTGGTCATGCTTGACGTGGTGAGAGTCGGCTTTATGACGTTGGAGAGATCGCCGAATTTGCTGTTGCAGCTGCGCATGCTCTGGCCGCCGGAGCAACCGACCATATAGCGGTCCCTTTCCGGGCTGTATGTGATCGAATAGATGTTTTGATCTATCGTTTCGGTGCGCTTGACGGTGAGAGTATCGGGGTCAATGACCGTGAGCTTTGTGCGATACGGATTGTTGTGACAAACGATAAGCTCGTGCGCTTTTGAGTTATACGTGATGTCGTTGGCGTGGTTGAGGTCGATATTATCGCTGGTAAGAACAACATTTGAGGTGTTCGGGTCGAAATCGGGCTTGATCTTGACGATCTTGCAGACGTTGTTCACCTCGTTGCTGCTCTTGTCCTGGTATATGAAGGCCTGGTAGATATAGGTACCGTCCGAGCAACCGCCCTGGAGATGGGTGGTGCCGTCCGCCTGACCGATTATCTCGCTGGGCCAGCCGTCGGCGCGGTAATTATCGGCGATGAGATCTTTGCTTTGCGTAAAGAGATAGCGCAGGGACGTGGTGTCGCCGTTTTTCACCAGCTCGGCACTTTCGGTGTTAAGACGTACGGTTTTGCCCTCGACGGTGATAAAGCTCGTAATGAGGCGGTCAACGGCGTCGTAGAGGAATGCCGGATTGGTCGCGACGATGATTATTTTGTTTTCCTCGATCTTTATGGCGTATTGGTCTTTGGTGAGGGTCGCCTTCAGCTCCTCGCTTTCGGGCCTGCCGGTATCTCCCAGCAGAAGCTCAAAATCAGCCGTTTTGGTGCCTGCCTTGAGCGTCGCGCCGGACTGCGCCTGGATGAAATAGCGGAATTTGTCCCTTGCATAGTAGGTGTTCAGGCATTTTTGTGCAGGCATAACGACGTAGAGCTTGGCGTCCTCGCCATCGGCGATGGTCATGAAGCTTTGGGCGGCCTCCGTAGTCTGCTCGTCGGTGGTCACATTCTCGCTCTCAGGCTCTGTGGTCTGCTCGGGAATGTCGGGTGTGCATGCTCCGAAGGCGAGGGGCATGGATAAAACCAAAAGAAATGAAATCAGTTTTTTCACGGGTAAACTCCTTGAGATTTAATAATTCACTAGCCAATTGTAAAAGTCAACAAATTTAATAAAAATTCGTTTTTTCGGTGGCTTTGCCGACGAAAAAACACCGCCGAGACGAGCAAAGCGAGTCCGCGCGCCGAGGGTGTCTGCCTTCGGCAGTGCGATAAGCGCGCGTTCCCCGCCGTGCGGCTCTCAATTGTAAAACGCAGTTTTACAATTGGCTAATTTTATAATTCAATTATACCATAAGAAAGAACAAAAGTCAACATTTTCAAATATGAAAGCGACGGCAACGCCGTTGTTGCGCCGCCTTTCCCGTTTCCAAGGGTTTTAACGCGTTTGCGGCAAAAGCCTTTGGTCATTTTCACAGCGCTTTTGCCCTGAAGGGATGAATTGCTCGCCTCGCGCTCCGAGGCGAGGATGCGCGAGCGCGCTTGCGCGCTTGCGCGTATATCCCGCCGCAGGCGGGATATACGGATGTTTCGCGCTCGCATTTGCGCGAAACAGACGATCCGGGCGTGGCCTCGGGGAGGAGCGCGAAAAGTACAATCTGACAATTTGCGCCGACGGCGCATTAAAATAAGGAGATATACAATGTTAATTTCAACCCAAACCTCAAATGCCACAAACAGATTCGGTTTTGAAAAAGGCACTCTGATGCTCAAAAACGCCGGATATGACTGCCTTGACCTCTCGCTTTTCCAAATGGTACGCGACGATTGCGAATATCTCGGCGAGAATTGGCGCGAGGTCGTTGAGAGCCGCCGCAAGTATGCCGATGAAAACGGTATCGTTTTCAATCAATCCCACGCACCGTTCTCCTTCGATATGGCAAACGAGAACATCCGCGAAAACATAGGCAAGCCGCGCATCGAGCGTTCGCTTGAGATAAGCGCCATGATGGGCGCAAAGATCGCGATCGTTCACCCCCTGCACTACATGCCCTATATCGGCAACGAAAAGGAGCTTTTCGACCTCAACGTTGCGTATTACAAGAGCCTGATCCCGCTTGCGCGCGAGTTCGGCATCAAGATAGGTCTTGAAAACATGTGGCAGAGAGAGGTAAAGCGCAAGGTCATCTGCGCAAGCGTCGCCGGCTTTGCCAAGGAGCATTGTGACCTCATTGACGCCATTGACAGCGAATGGGTTGTCGCATGCCTTGACGTCGGTCACTCATCCCTTGTCGGTGAGGAGGCGCAGGACTCCATCCGCATGCTCGGTCATGACCGCCTTAAGGCGCTCCACCTGCACGACAACGACTATCAGGGCGACCGCCACACCATGCCCTACCTCGGCCAGATGAATTGGAGCGAGATCATGAAGGCGCTGGACGACATCGGATACGACGGCGAATTCACCTACGAAGCCGACGCCTTCCTAAAGAATTTCGAGGATGACTATTTTATCAAAGCCGCGGAATTCATGGTTCAAACGGCAAGGCATCTCGTAGCCAAAACCAGTCTTTAAGCCGATCCGCCGAGCCGGAAAACACAAGAACGCTGCAGCTTCCATCCAAGTGCAGGATGAAAGCTGCAGCGTTTTTTCATCGTGCCGAAACCCACGAAAAAACGTTATTGAGAAATCGTAAACAGCGAATAGAAGTATCCTTTCTCTGCAATCAACTCATCAAAGGTTCCCGATTCAACGATCGAGCCGTTTTTCAAAGTGATAATACCATCGTATTGCTTGAGCAAGCCTTCATCAAGAGAGTGGGTAACAACAATGCCGGTAACGCCCTTGAGGCCAAGGATGGCGCTTGAAACTTGATATGCGGTTTCGGCATCCAAGGCCGCCGTGGCTTCGTCAACAAGAAGCACCTGTGACTTTTTAAGCAAGCTCCGCGCAATGGAAATACGCTGTTTCTCTCCGCCGGATAATCCGCTTCCATTTTCGCCGCATAGGTAATCCGTGCCCTTTTCTCCGATCAAGGCAGATAGTCCGGAAAGACGAATGGCCTCGTTGATCTGTTCTTCTGCAAAATCGCGGAACATTGTGATATTGTCTTTGATAGTGGCGTTGAAAACAAACACGTTCTGCTGAATGATGCTTTCAATTTCATAGAGATTGTCGCTGCTGATCTCTCGCAGCTCGGTATCATCGTAATAGATTGCTCCGTCATAATTATGATGGGATGCCATCAATAGATTCAGCATCGTGGATTTTCCACTGCCGGAAGCACCGACAATCGCATATTTCTTGCCAAGCTCAAAAGTGTAATTTACGTTCTTCAGCACTTGCTTTTCCGGTTCATAGCCAAAGGACAGATCCTTTACCGCAATACTGCGTTCAAGCTTGCACTTCTCGTTTTTTGCTTCTTCTCTGATATTTGCGTTCAGAGCACCGGCGATCTTTTCAACCAGAGCCTTTGCTGCTTTTCTCTCTGCGATGCAAGTGGGTATCGTACTGATGGGACTGAGGACATAGTTCATTAACTGCACAAATATCATCGTAGTGCCTGCGGTAATTCCTTTTCCGGACATTGCAAGATACGCACCAAAGATAAACACGCCGAGCTGAGCCGTGATTCCTGCGACAAAACCGAACATCTGAACAAGAATACGCTTTTTATGTTTTCCGCATTGTGCCTTAGCAAGCTCCCGTACTTTTTCTTTGAAAATGCGAATCATTTGAGCTTCAGCCTTAAAAGATTTGATAACGGAGAAGCCGCCCAAGCTATCCCTTAATGTGGAAGTGTATGCTTCGTTTCTGTCCGATACTTTCTTTTCTTCTTGAGCAACCTTGTTACCCGTCAGAATGGATGCGATCAAAGGAAGCAGAGAAAGGCATATAGCCATCAACGTAAGCAGAGGGCTGTACCATATCATCATAACCATTGCACCGATGAAGGTAAGTAAGCTGGCGAGCATAGAAAACATATTCCAGAGGTAGCCTTGCTCAATGGTCTGAATATCATTCGTAAGCGCAGATACGTAGGTCGACGAATTCTCACCGGAAAAGGCAAATATGTTTTTCTTTGTTAGCTCACCAAAAACATATTCCTTATATTGAGAAATTCCTCGTGTAATAAACTTCGGCTTAAAATGGTAAGAGATCAAATGGGCAACTGCGACCCCGCCAATCAACCCCAAAGTAATAATCGTAAGTTGAAGCAGAGTAAAGCCGGTATCATAACCGCCGATCAGGTCAACCAACTGTTGTATCAACCACGAAACGAGCAACGCATTGACCGCTCCAAACAGAGTTTCACTCAATGCAAAAACAAAATATACGATGTTTCCTTTGTAGAATTGTTTTGTGTACGGCCGAATATCCGGCTTCACGTTTTTCATTCTATACCTCCGCAGGATTCTTCTCGGGCGATCTTTTGCCAAATGTTCAAAAGTTGCTCATTTTGATCTTTCCGCGTTATCTGTTTGATAACCGCCCCAGCTGCAGATTCACCAAGATCATCGTATGTGGTGGCATCTTGTACGTCGCCAATGCAGAATTTTATGTTCTCCACTTTGCAAGTCGGAGCTGAATCAAAAAGCATTGCCGCTTTGTATGCACATCTCATATATGGCTCAACCTTGTCCCTCTCACCGAGAAGCAAAGAAAAATTCGCACACTCGGAATAGCAAGGGGCAATCACCTTATCAACGTAGCAAGATGAGTTCTTATCGATTTTCACACCTTCAAGCAAATCAATAAGCCAAAGAAGTGCCTCACGTCCGGAAAAGTAATCGCCCTTCTTGTAGAAATAATTTGCATACGCCATCATCGTACGGAGAGAATTTGTTATGATGGAGCCAAAAGCCTCTACCATAAACGGTACGGCATCTTCTAATCCGAATTCCGGTGTGTTTGTGTATGTAATATCGTTGCCCGTTAATGCAATGGCAATTAAAGCGTTGTGTACGCCGCTGACGTTATATTTCTTGAGAAGCTCAATTCCTTTTTGTGTTTTACCGAGTACGATATAACATTGGGCAATCTTGTTTTGAATTGACGCTTCACTGATTTTGGGGTCGGTATTCTGCGATAAAAGTAAAACAGCCCGTTCCAAAAGTTCAATGCAACGATATAAATATTTCTCATTATTTAACTCAATACCTGCGACGGTATAGAGTTCTCCCGAACGATATACGATCTTGAAATCGTTTGGATACCGCAGTAATGCTTTCTCCGCTTCGATGACGGCTTCATCATATTTTTTCTGCCGTTGTAAGTCGTGTATCCTTTCTTCAAGCGCAACGGCACCACCGTTCATCACCTCAAAACCCACGAGAGCATCAAGCGAGACTCCGAACAGATCTGCCATTTCTGCGATCAGATTTAATTCCGGTGTCGCTACGCCACGTTCCCATTTTGAGACAGAAGCAAATGTAACGCCCAGGGCTTCCGCTAATTGCTCCTGCGTCATAGAATGTCCTTTTCGCAATTTGCTTATATTTGAAGGAAGCGATAAATTCATTTTCTTGTACCTCCGTTCTCTTTGCACTACAATTATACCATAAATTTGTGAATAAAGAAGGCATAACAGGTACAAAAAGTTTAGATTGTTTTGTACTGTTGGTTTACCTAATGACTGAACATGCCAAAATCAGCCCATATGCACCTTTTGCGCCGAGGGCGTGGCCTTGGGACGGCGCGCGACAGCCTTTTTCGGTAAAAAGTGTTCCTTTTTGAATAATCGGCGCACAGGCGGCGCACAATATCTGTGTAACGAACCGAAAAGGAGCAAAAAATGAAATTCAATCCATTTAGATCGCCAAAGATCAAAAAGCATCAAAAGCCTGCAAAGGTAAAGATCGCAGGCGAAAAGAAGCCCGACGATAAAAACGAGACCGCCGAGCGCGTCAACCGCACCGTCTACCTGACCGTCGCGGTGCTTCTGATCGTCCTCGCCGTTGCGGTCGCCATGACCTCCGCCGCCAACCGCGCGCGCAAGGAGCAGGCAAACGACACGACCTCGCCGACCGAAACCTCCTCGCCCGAAACCCGTCCGCCCACATCGGATACCAAGCCATCCGATGACACCACGGTCGCGCCTCCCGACACGGATGCCGTCGATCAACCGGACACCCCGGCAGGCTCACAGATCCCCACCTTATCCCTCCCTGCCAAAGGGATCCTCGGCAACGAGCATGATCCGACTGTTCAGGTCTTTTCCAACACCCTCGGCGAATGGCGCGTGCATCTCGGCATTGATATCATGACCGAAGAGGCGGCACCCGTCTATGCGGCGGCGAGCGGAAAGATCAAACAGATCGCAAATGACCCGATGTGGGGCAAATGCATCTGGATTGAGCATTCCGGCGATGCCGTCAGCATCTACCGCGGCCTTGCGGACGAGCTGGCAAGCGGAATTGAGGTTGGGGCAACCGTCAACGAGGACACCCTGCTCGGCGCAGTCGGTGACGGCGGCGTGCTTGAGCTTGCCGACGAGCCGCATCTGCACTTTGAGCTACAAATCAAGGGTGCGGACGCCGATCCTCTTGACTATTTCTCGAAATCCGCACTCGAAACACTCTCCCGGACAAGCGAGACCTCAATCAAGGACTGAAACCGAAAGCCATCCGCGCATGACGCGGATGGCTTTCGGTTAGAGTGTTCAAAGACTAAAAATTATCGTCAACCTTTTTGGGGAGGTTGCGGATTCTCAAGGCAGAGCCTTGAGTCGCGCTCCGCAGAGCGCGAAATTATCCATGGCGTTTTTCTTTTGCGAGCTTTTCTTTTTGCGCCGACGGTGTCAAAAAGAAAAGCGGACATTGAAATTTGATGTTATAAAGTCACCGTAGCCAAAACGAAATAATACATCATTCTAAACGCGACGAAGTCGCAAAGCAACCGAGCGGCCGGACGGAGTAGGCCGACGAGGTTG
>JBJDZD010000121.1:0-5975 GCA_051867815.1 Eubacteriales bacterium
CAAAATTTCAAAAAACATCAGAATCGAAAAAGCGGAGAAATCTTTCGAAATCTCCGCTTTTCGGCGTTGCGGTCGCGCCGCATTGCCGTTTTTATCTACCCGATATCTTTTTGATCTGTGATTACTGTATTCAAATAATCACAAAACCACTGAATTCGTTGATCAAACATGTTATTGTCTCGTGTATAATCTGATAGCAGTGGTGTTATTGTTTATAGGCAGAAAGTTTTCAGACTTTCTGCCTTTATCATTACCTATCCTCCCTATCATCTTTATTTCTTGCCTTATTTCTCATCCAACTTGGTTTTGATACATCCTGCCTTTTGGTTTCTTGCTCTGCGTGATGCTTTTCAAGAACCGGAGACTTGGGTGCTTCTTCACCGAGCAGCTTTGCAATCTCAAATTTTGTGTCATAGAAATCATCCTCATAGCAAGAATACCCGCTTTTTTCAATGCGATCTATTGCCTCACTCTCCTTCGCAGGGCGAATGGCTTGTCTCGCTTCGGTCAGCTTCTCTTGATCAAGGTCGGCACTCTCGGCATCGACTTTGCGGTATTCATCGACCTTTTTTGAGATGGCGTTTTTACATTTCTCCCGTTGCGGCTTTAGCTCAGCAATCTTGTTCTCATAGAACTTCACATCACGTTCTGCTGCATCAATGCTCGGTGCGCTCAACCTGATGCGATTTTCATAGGCTTGTTTGCTGTGCTGAAGCTCGGAGATGTCCTCGCCAAGCGCATACATTTTTGCATCAAGCTCCTTGTGCTTACCTTTGAATAGGCTCGGTTTTTTCTTCTTGATGTGGAACAACTCATCGCGCTCAGCTTGTTTCTCGGCAAGCTCGGTGGAAATTAATTTGTACTTGTCAAGGTCACTTCGCACATCTTCGGCTTTGCTCTCACACCGATAAAGCTCGTTGCCTATCTCATTCTTCTGATAAGTCAGCACGAGCAGGTCTGTTCGTATTTCTTCAAGAGCAGATGCCGCGCGGGAGATAAGCACACCGACGGTCTTGGCAAGATATTTAACGGCATCAATCAAGTCGTTGATGAGCTTGTTGTCACTTCGTATCTGCTGATTGATTCGCTTGCGGTCAGATACACCTCGGAAGATGCCAACGTGAATGGTCGGCTTGACTTTAAGTCCTCTTGCCTTATGGCTTCGGTGGTCGATGCGGGTATCAAGCTCGCACAAGTCAAGGCTTCGGTTGACATATCTTGCCCACGCTTCACGGAACCGCATCAACTGTTCCTCGCTGTTCCATTGTTCGTATATGGGATTTTGCCTGCCATACTGTGTCGATTTCGGGTATTTGTTTATCCTTACAAGTCCCTCGGCACGGGAGGGCGGCAGATAAATTTTCTCATCATCGACTTTGTAGAGATATTGTTTTTCCCATCCCTCTTTCTCCGCCTGCTTGTACTCGGCGGCGGTAAAGCCTTTCTCAACGCCTCGACGGATACATAAATACTCTTTCTGCGTTTTTGCCTGCCAAGTGCCTTTTGATGTCAGCGGTCTGACCGTCAGCATAATGTGGGCGTGCGGATTATGACCGTCGGTGTCGTGATAGCATACATCGGCACACATACCCTTTGCCACACATTCACGCTTGACAAACTCCGAGAGAATAAATTCGTGTTCTTCGGGCGCAAGCTCAATGGGCAAAGCCACAATCAACTCACGGGCAAGTCGGCTGTCACGGCTTTTCTCGGCGGCTTCGACTGCGTTCCACAAAACGGCTCGGTCTTGCCATTCTGCGGGAGCGTTGCTTGGGAGAAATACCTTCTCCCAAACAAGTCCGCGCTTTCGGGTGTAATCGTGTGTGATGCCGTCATAGTCGTTATAGATACGCGAGCAGCTCATATAGGCAGCCGCCGCTACTGCCGAGCGTCCCGAGCCTCGGCTGATGACCTTGGCTTCAAGATGATAAATTGCCGTAGGCGTTCACCTCCGTTCTGTTTGCGAAGCGATTATATACCGTTGGGAACCGCACCTTACACCATTCGTCTTGCGAGTGGTGAGTAAGTGCGCCCTTACGGGAATACGGCAGTTCACATTGATTCGCATCTCTGCGCAATTTCATAGAGCCTCTGTTCCAAATCGGCAAGCTCCATGCCCTCGGCAAAAGGAAAAACCTTTTCAAGTATTGCGCCCTCCTGAATCAATCTGCGAGTGCGGAGCTTTCGCTCTTTCTCTCTGTTTCTTGCAAGCGCTTCCTGCAAACGACGCTTTTCCTGTTCTAACTTTTTCTGTTCTTCTGTCATAAAACATTATTCCTTTCTTCGTTTTGAGTGAAATGAAGCAGTCCGCAAAATGTCACGGACTGCTTTTTGGTTTTTGTTTGGTTTTCATCTTTGCCAATTGCGATGACCGGGCGCTCCCGCGACCGATACGACAGCGGCATTGAGATTGCCGGTCTCGTGGAACATCTGCTCATCCTTGCGAACCTCGGCTAAGATTTCCGATACTCGCTGTTCGTGCTCGGCGGGAAAATTTTTGGCTCGTTCTTCATCCATCTCTTGCTTTTTTCTTTTGCGACGGGCAAGTTCTTTAGCCGAAGCTCGCTCAAAAGCGTCGTATATGTACCTCTGCGGTGCTTTTTGATAAAGGTCAAGTGCATCTGCCCATACTTGCCGATAGGGTAATAGGTCTGCTCGGGAAGAGCAAGGTAGGGATAGTATTGCTCGCCCTTCAATGTGTAGCTGATGCCCGTTCTTTTGTCTGTCATGTGTTGTTTCATAAGTCGTTCCATAAGTTTTCCTTTCTGCTTTTCGCTTTCCGCTTTATTCTTCCTGCAAACGAGACAAGCGGCTTTTTGAAAGTGGGTTAGTGCCGTACACACTTTACCCTTTATAGAATAACTTATGGAGGTGGTCTTTGTCTATATGTGTGGCGACAATCGCTTCGTGATTTTTAAACTTGTCAAATCTTTTTACAAGTTCCATACCGATATCGTTTGCTTCTTGTGGTGAGATTGCTTCGCCGATCTTGAAGGACTGAACGAAATGATAAAATCTAACGCCGTCAGGCTCGTGACCGTATATCTTTTGAGTTGCAAGGAAAGACTCATTTGCCAGCTCCGGGACACAGTTATATCCCGAAATATATGCAAGCTGTTCGTCCTCGTCGAGAGTTTTTGACGGCTGCATACAGTAATCAAGTACGCCTTTCTGTGCGCTCGGGGTCTGATTTTTCTCGGGAATGCTTTCAATAACCGCCATCGTTTTCACCTCCGAGTGCGAGAAGAATTTGCCGATAGAGAGACAATAATTCCGAGAGATTGATCGAAGATATCCTGCCCTGATGGCAGAGCTTTGTGAGCTGATTGATGTTGTTTCCCTGATATCGAAGCTCTTGGTTCAGCTCACGAAGATCTGAATTGACTATGACCTTTCCGTCCATGCACATTCTCAAAATAAATTCTCTCATCGAGGGAGCAACCGCCTCATACATTTTGCCTTGCATCGCTAATTTTTCTTCGGGAGTAACGCGAATCGTAATGGTTTCTGTTTGTGATCTTCCCAATAAAAATCTCCTTTCTTGGTATGATATTTTTGTTTTCGTTTCTTATGGATGATTGCATAGCAATCTGTTTTCATTTTCGCAAAGAAAAGGTAAGTGGGTTCGGGCTTCTGCCCGATTATGTCCCAGCGTGAGCGCAGGGACGGTGCGAGGAGGGCACCGCCATTTGGCGGTGTGACGTCATAGGACGCCACTGCCATCGGCAGTGGACGTCCTGGCGCTATGCTTGCCCCAGACGCGAGCGTCGAGAAATGCGGAAAAAGAAATATCTGAATCCTCGCCAAGACCTTCTCTTTGCTTCCTGCGGATAAATTTTTGAGGAGTGAGATACTGTGTAGGTCTTTATCTTCAATGATTCCAATAATCTTTGGTATTTGTTATTATACTACAATATCATTGTATTGTCAATGGAGTTGTATAAAAATATTGGACTTTCAATTGACAAATACAATTTCTTGTGGTAAAATAAATAAGCAATACAATTCGGAGGTATACCAATATGAGCTTTGTTGGCGAGCAGATCAAGAAATACCGTAATATAAAAGGCATGACGCAGCAGGACATCGCCGACGCTCTCGGCGAGAGTTCGGGCAGAGTGATCTATAACTGGGAGAAAGGTATCGGTCGCCCCGACTGCGACAAGCTCGCACGTCTTTGTGACCTTCTTGATGTTTCTGCCGATGAGCTGATCGGATGCAAGTCTATGACCTACCGTCCGACGGCTACCGAGTGGACAACGCTACAAAAATACCGTGCCCTTGACGAGCACGGTAAAGAGATTGTTGATTATTTGATTGACAGCGAATACAAGCGTGTTGCAACGCTGACGAGAAAGCCCAAGCCACGTATGCTGAAGATGGATTACTATACGCTCCCTGCATCTGCCGGTACGGGAAACTTTCTTGATAGTGAGTTTGCCGAAGAACTTCTCGTTTCTGAGAGTGCAGAAGCAGAGCAAGCCGATTTTGTTATCTCTGTCAGCGGGGACAGTATGGAACCTACCTATCATGATGGTGACAAGGTCTTCGTTGAAAAATGCGATTCCGTTGATATAGGCGAGGTCGGTATCTTTGTTGTCAATGGTGACGTTTACATCAAGGAGCTTGGCAACAAGTGCTTGATATCTCATAATGAAAAATACAAACCGATTATTCTGACCGAGAACGACAGTGTTTACTGTTGCGGCAGAGTGATTGGCGTTGCAGTTTAGAATATCATAACATAAGAGAAGCACAAGTCCTTCAAGGATTTGTGCTTCTCAGCATTGATACGTATCTCAGTTAAAAAATACGGGAAATCCTTTTCACGAAAAAAGCACTTGCTGATTGAAGTTAACACGGGCACCAATAATCGGTGTCCGTTTCTGTTATAAAACGTGTGGAAGTGATTGTTTCAGAACCTGCAATGTGTATTGTATAACCTCATCACGATTTCGTTTGTCCTTGTGTTGGAAATAATCAATCAGTATTCCCGCCAAGGCTTCCGTATAGAAGTTTGCAACAAACCTTTTGTAAGGCTCGGAAACAACAATATTATTTTCCTTTTCAAAACGCTCGATGATCGACATAATAACGCCGTAGAAGTCGGCATAAAAAAATCGTTTCATTTCGTCGCGCCCCATGGAATCATAAGCACAATTCAATATATGCGCATTAGCATCCACATAATCGGTGACGAACAGAAGGGCTTCTTCGGGATTGACGAGCAAATCGAATTGCTTCACTACTTCAACCGCTTCCTGTTCAAGCGTCCATTTGAGCAAAGCGTAGATATCCTCAAAGTGATAATAAAAGGTCTTGCGATTGACTCCGCAATCGGCAATAATTTCGCTTACGCTGATTTTGGATAACGGTTGCCGCTCCATAAACTTTTTGAGTGAAGCCGATAGCATTTTCTTTGTGTTCAAACTTGTAATTTCGTGTTTCATTGTTTTGCACCTCACCTATTTATTATACACCTGACCATCAAATTTTTCAATGGGTAATCACGGACATTTGACCGTCAATTTGGGGGCGTTTGTCCGTTTTTTACTAAATACACAGTTCATTGACCATTTTATGCAAAACGAAATACCCCTATAATATGTTTTGAAATACCGCGAAAGGAGCCGGGGGAAGTGAAAAAATACAATTACAACGTCGTTCTTGATACCGAGCTTGGAAAACGAAACGGGACTATGCAGTTATCTATTGACGGAACAGAGATTGACGGTTTTCTATCTTTGCTAAACAACACGGAGCCGTGTCACGGGAATATCAGCACCGACGGACATTGTAACCTACACGGAAAGATCGTAACGCTGATTAAAGAAATGGTCTATGAAGCAACGGGTTATATTCGCGGCAATGAAATTGTATTGACGTTACAAAGCGGAAAAAACACATTTTTAATGAAAGGAATTGCTTCATGCAAATTGGGAGAATAAGTCTATGCAAAAATTTTACAGGGGAAT
>JBJDZD010000122.1:0-5895 GCA_051867815.1 Eubacteriales bacterium
ATTTTTTCTCAATTATTTTCGATAAACCTATTGACTTTTCTTAGCAGGTTTGATTTCTGCGAGGCAAATATTGAGCCTTGACAAATTACGACTTGTAAAGCAAAACACCACGGATTCCGTGGTGTTTTGCGTAAAGGCTGCTTATTCGGTTGTTATAATTTTACCGCTAATTTTGCACGCCCTCGGAGCAGTCCTGCTTTATTGAATTCATTTTTCCTTTGTGTAATCAACGCCGTTGATGGTGATGGTGTCACCGTCTTTTTCAAAGCTCCATTCAACGACAGCGTCTTCTTCGCTGAGATTGAGGGCGCTTGCGAGCTTTTCGTTGAGGTCGAGGATGATCTTGCCGTCCTTGATCTTGTAGGTGGTCTCAACTTCAACGATGAGAGCCTTGTAGGTCACCTTGTCACCGTCGAAGGTCCACTTAGTAAGTCCGAGCTTATCGGAATAAGTACCGGAGAGGCGAGTGCCGCAGGAAGCGAGGATGGCGAGGGACATGACGAGTACGAGCGCGAGAGAAAGAATTCTGGTGAATTTCTTCATGAAATAGTCTCCTGTTCAAATGATATTTGCGGATTGTTTCCACATATTTTATTATAGCAAACGGTGTGGGGTTTGTCAATAGCTTCGAAGCAATTTTATTTGCTTTCAACCTGCTTGTTGACTTCCTCGCGGGCATCCGTTTTGCCCTCGGGGTTGATATCACCGGCTTTGGTGAGCGCGACCTTGGTGAGGAAGGGACCGACAAGCTCGTAAATGAGGACCGCAAAGAGGGTGATGCTCTGCGCCATCAAGCCGACCTCACCGCCGAACTCAAGCGCCTTGCTTGCCATTCCGAGTGCAACGCCTGCCTGTGGGAAGAGGGTGATGCCGAGGTATTTGACGATGTTTTCGTCACAGCCGGAGGCTCTTGCACTGATGCCGGCGCCGAAATACTTGCCGAGCGAGCGCAGGATTATGTAAGCGATGCCGATAAGGACGAAAGCCCAATTGGAGAAAACGCCGAGGTTAAGCTCCGCTCCGCTGATGACGAAGAAGAGAACCAGGAGGGGAGCGGTCCAACGGTCCGCGCGCTCCATAAGCTCCTCGGAGAAATCACAAGTATTGCAGAAGATGGTGCCGAGCATCATGCATGCAAGGAGGCTGGAAAAGGCGATTTCTATATTAGTGCCCTTGATCTCGAATTTGAGAGAGGAGATCGCAACCGTGAGCATGACGAAGGTTACGGCGATCGCCATACGCTTTGAGCGCGAATGGAAAAACCTCTCGCAGAAGGTGAAGAGGAGACCCATAACCGTGCCGACGGCAAGGGAGAGAACGACCTCGATGAGGGGGTTGAGTATCATGGATACGACGTCAACGGCTCCGCTGTGAACTGCGCCTGCAATTCCGAATGAAACGGCAAAAACGACGAGTCCGACGGCGTCGTCAAGTGCTACGACGGGGAGGAGGATGTCGGTCACGGGGCCTTTTGCCTTATACTGACGAACGACCATGAGGGTGGCGGCCGGAGCCGTTGCGGTTGCAACCGAGCCGAGAATGATTGCCGCAGGGAGGGGGAGAGTACCCTCCGGGAGGATGAAGGAGAGGGCGATAAGACCGGCGTCAACGACGAGGGCGGTGAAGAGCGCCTGGAAAATGCCGACGATGGTTGCCTGACGGCCGACCTTTTTCAGCTGGGAGAGGCGGAATTCGTTGCCTATCGCAAATGCGATGAAGCCGAGAGCCAAATCGCAAAGGATGCCGTAATTTTCGGGGGAGTTGGTCTCGCCGCCGAAGCCTATACCGAAGCGGCCGAGGCAGTAGGGGCCTATGAGAACGCCTGCTACAAGGTATGCGGTCACGGCGGGCAAGCCGACCTTCTTGGCAACGCGCGAAAGCATAAGACCCGAAAGCAGAGCTATGGAGAGCGTAAGAAAAATGGTTGCGTTCATTCTTCAGTTTCTTCTTTCATAAAAAATATTATTGTCACGGCTTTCAATTATATCATAAAGAACGAAAAATTACAAGAGTTTGGGTACTTTTTGCCGAAAAATATGTCACAATTTTGTATAATTATAATAGGAGGATCGTTGGGCATTTTGACATAGTAAAACGGCTCGCACCGAGCGATGCGAGCCGTTTAGCTTTTGGATTTTATTTGATTTCGAGTTTTTTGGCTTCCGGCGCCTTCTGCGTCAGCTTCGGCAGGGTGAGGGTCAGGACACCGTCCTTGTAGGAAGCATCGATGGCGTCGGCATCAATGCCGTCGAGGTCGAAGGTGCGGCTGTAGGAGCCGTACGAGCGCTCGCGACGGACGTAATTGTCCTCGTCCTTCTTGCTCTCGGACGAATGCTCTGCGTGGAGGGTAAGATAACCGTTCTGAATCTCGGCGTGTATGTCCTCCTTGGCAAAACCGGGAAGGTCTGCCTCAAGGATGTATGCGTTTTCGGTCTCGCGAATATCGGTCCTCATGGCAGGAATCCGTTCGCCGAAGAAGCGTCTTTCAAACTCTTCCATCTCCTTGAAAGGATCATAGCTCGTAACATGTGAATTGTGTACAAAGGGTGTAAGTCCAAACATAACAGATACCTCCATAAATATTTTTTGTTTTTTTTGAATTCTGTGTGATGAAGTTGGATTTGCCGCCTCGGAATCGCCCCGTCTGCGCGCCCTCGGGGGTCGGTTCTTTCGACACTAATATGATACACCCAATATGTGAACTATGTATTATAAAACGATGTATTTTTTGAAAACATTAGCACTCTTTTCGTGAGAGTGCTAAAAATATTTCGCCAAAACCGCATGTAATGAGAGCAAATGCTTGGCAGAGTGCTACAATATCTGCTAAAAATCGTGCTGCCTGCGATGTGGCGTGATTGGCGGGGCAAACGATAAAATCCGACTGTATTCGCTGTGGAATAAAGAGGAAAAATTGCCGTAAATTCATCAAATTTTGCCTTGAAGAAAACGGCATTTTGCTCAGCTGCTGCCACGTGGGCTTTCTCTTTTCGTCATTATGCGAATAACGGAGCGATTTATATATATATATTGTAGGTAATCCTGCCGAAAGTGCAAGCGATTGCTTGACAAATGCAGGACTTCTGTGATATAATATATTCTGTATGAGAATGCTGTTTGCGGCATTTTCAAAGTCTATTGTACGAGGTTAAATTATGGGAGCAAAAATTACCATCATCGGAGCCGGAAGCGTCGGCTCTACCATTGCGTTTGCGCTGTCGGACGAAAGCCTTGCATCCGAGATCGTTCTTGTTGACATTAACAAGGATAAAGCCGAGGGAGAGGCAATGGATATTATCCAGGGCACCTATTTCCGCGACCCCATCTCGATCATCGCGGGCGAATATGAGGATGCCAAGGGTTCAGATATCGTCATCATCACCTCGGGCGTTGCGCGAAAGCCCGGACAGTCGAGGATCGACCTCACGCAGACGAACCTTAACATTCTCAAGAGCATCACGCCCAGTATCGTTTCGGTCTGCCCCGATGCGCTCTACATCATCGTAAGCAATCCCGCGGACATCATGACCTACGCCTTTACCAAGATCTCGGGACTTCCCGAAAGGCAGATCATCGGCTCGGGTACTCTTCTTGACACCGCCCGTCTGCGCTACGCCCTCTCAAATCACTACGGAGTGGCTCAGAAGAACATACACGCATACGTTTTCGGCGAGCATGGAGATACCTCCTTCATCCCGTGGTCAAATGCGTATGTTTCCTGCGTCAAGATCGACGAGTACCACAAGCTCGCCAATATGACAAGCCACGACGAAATTCCTCCCCTTGATAAGGATTATATGCTCGAATATGTTCGCAAGTCGGGCGCAACCATCATCAAGTACAAGGGTGCGACCTTCTATGCAATAGCGCAGACGGTTGCACAGCTTTGCAGCATCCTGCTTTCATCCAGCGATTCCGTTCAGGTGGTCTGCTCGATGATGCACGGCGAATACGGCATAGACGACGTGTGCCTGAGCACCCTGACCCTCGTCGGTCCTCGCGGAATCCACGGCAAGATACCGGTTTCGCTGACGGACGAAGAGATAGGAAAGCTCCACGCAAGTGCCGAGGCGCTTAAGTCGGTTTTGCGCAGCGTCAGCATTTGAGTTAGAAAATTTATTATTGAAAGGATATAGAAATGAAGTACAGTTACTATCCCGGTTGTACTCTGAAGAACAAGGCTCAGGATCTTGACGCTTATGCAAGAAAATCTGCCGAAGTTCTGGGCTTCGAGCTGGAAGAGATCGAGAATTGGCAGTGCTGTGGCGGTGTTTATCCCCTCGGCAGTGACGAGATCGCAACGAAACTCTCTTCGGTAAGAGCGCTGAACGAGGCAAAGCAAAAGGGTCAGGATCTCGTCACCCTCTGTTCGGCGTGCCACCATGTCATCAAGCGTGTCAACGACGACATGCAGACGAATGATGACATCAGGACCAGAGCCAACAACTACCTGAAGCTCGATACCCCCTACGAGGGCGAGACGAAGGTCATCCATTTCCTCGAGCTGCTTCGCGATACCGTCGGCTTTGAAGAGCTGAAGAAGCACGTGGTCAAGCCCTTCACCGGAAAGAAGATCGGCGCATACTACGGTTGCCTGCTTCTCCGTCCCTCCGGTATCATGGCGTTCGACGACCCGGAAAACCCCAAGATCATTGAGGATTTCATCCGCGCCATAGGCGGTACCCCCGTGGTTTATCCCTACCGCAACGAGTGCTGCGGCGGTTACATATCTCTTAAGGAAAAGGATATGGCGAAAAACATGTGCGACAAGATCAAGCAGAGCGCTTCGGGCTTCGGCGCGGACATGCTCATCACGGCTTGCCCTTTGTGCATGTATAATCTTAATAAGAGCGCGGCGGAAGGACTTCCCGTTTACTATTTCACGGAGCTTCTCGCAGAGGCTCTCGGACTTAAGGAGGAGGCGTGAGCATGACTACCGAAAAGAAGCAGGCGGAGCGCATCCGCGAGATAAGCGGCGTCAATCCCCTTAAGTGCATGAAGTGCGGCAAATGCTCGGCTACCTGCCCTGCATTTGACGAGATGGATATCAAGCCCCATCAGTTCGTGTCCTACGTTGCAAACGAGAATATCGAGGCGCTTGTCAATTCCAAGTCGCTCTGGAAGTGCCTTTCTTGCTTTGCATGCGTTGAGCGTTGCCCCAGAAACGTTCAGCCCGGCAAGGTAATTGACGCGGCAAGACAGATAGTCGTTCGCGAGCGCGGAGGCAATTACCTCGCCGCAAACGAGATTCCCGAGCTTCTTGACGAGGACACTCCTCAGCAGCTCCTGGTCAGCGCATACAGAAGATATAAGAGGTGAGCGGAATGCAGAGAATAGGCGTATTTGTTTGCCATTGCGGAAGTAACATTGCCGCAACGGTCGACGTAAAAAAAGTTGTAGAAGTTATCGCAGGTGAGCCGGGCGTCGTACACGCCGAGGATTGCCAGTACATGTGCTCCGAGGCAGGCCAGGAAAAGATCATCAATGCGATAAAGGATAAGGGACTGACCGGAGTCGTAGTTTGCTCCTGCTCTCCCAGAATGCACGAGGCGACCTTCCGCAAGGCTGCCGAGCGCGCAGGTCTCAACCCCTACATGGTTGAGATCGCAAACATCCGCGAGCATTGCTCATGGATCCATAAGGACATTGCAGAGGCGACCGAGAAGGCCGTTATCCTTGCACGTGCCGCAGTTGCAAAGGTCAACCTCAATACCCCCCTGACCCCCGGCGAGAGCAGAGTTACCAAGCGTGCGCTCGTTATCGGCGGCGGTATCGCCGGTATTCAGACCGCGCTTGACATTGCAGACGCGGGCTACAAGGTAGATATTGTTGAGAAAACGCCCTCCATCGGCGGCAGAATGTCACAGCTCGACAAGACCTTCCCCACCCTCGACT